>NZ_JAVJAN010000007.1:0-98056 GCF_031344075.1 Clostridium aquiflavi | reverse complement strand
TAAAACAAAAAGTCATCTAAGAATATTTTCAATATCCTTAGATGACTTAGACAAGGATAAATCCTTATCTAAATGACATTGAGGAGATATTCCGTATATTCATACTATCAAAGATAGTTGGTGCTATTTAGCTTCAGTTCTGGACTTACAGTCTAAAAAAATAATTAGCTACGCCTTCGGTAAAAGAATGACTAATGATTTAGTTGTTAAAGCCTTGAAAAATGCTTATTCTAGCCAATCCCCTGATAAAGATAAGCAACTAATATTTCATAGCGATTTAGGATCTCAATACACTAGTAATGATTTAAAAGAGTTATGTAAAAAGTTTAATATTACACAATCATTTAGTAAAAAGGTTGTCCTTATGACAATGCTTGTATAGAATCTTTCCATTCATCTATAAAAAAAGAAGAAATATACAGAAATTCATATCGTACCTTCGAAGAAGCTAATAGAGCTATTTTTAAATATATTGAAGGATGGTACAACAGAAAAAGGCTACACTCTTCTATTAATTACATGACCCAAAATTAATGTGAATTATTAGCTAGAAGTGCAGCATAAAAAAGTTTAACTTTTTGTGTCCAAGATATTGACATAAGACCATGAATATATATTTTGAGAATAAGCATAAGATAATATTTTGAACATGATTTTAGGTTTCACTGCCGGTTTTCTTCCAAAGGGAGAGTATGCCTTATACAACTTTGTGTAATTTAATCCCTCCAATACATGTCTTAGCAAGCGTACAGAATCATCTTCTGGTATTAAGTTTTCTAAATTTAATGGCAATATAAGTTGAAAATTATCATTAAATTTATTATACATTTTTAATGTATGATTTGTTTATTAGCATAAGTTAATTATACAACGAATGTGAGTTCTTCGGAATTCACATTTTTTTATTTCCATAAAAAATGAGCCGCTACAAAACTAACTATGTTAGTTTTGCAATAGCCCCTTTTGCTATTTATATAATAATATTTTATAATCATATAAGTAAACAAAATCTAAATATCTTATATGCTATACGAAATATTTTAAGTAGGTGATTATATGGAAAAATACATATTAAAAATAAAGAAAATTAATGAAAAAGCAGTAGTACCTAATTATGCACATGAAGGAGATGCTGGGTTAGATTTATATTCAGTAGAAGAATTATTGTTAGAAGCAGGTGAAAGAGCTTTAATCCATACAGGAATACAAATAGAGCTTCCTAAAAATACAGAAGCTCAAATTAGACCAAGAAGTGGTTTAGCATTAAAACATGGAATTACTACTTTAAATTCACCAGGAACAATAGATGAAGGGTATAGAGGTGAGATTGGTGTTATTCTAATCAATCATAGTAGGGAATGCTTTAAAATAGAAGAAGGTATGAAAATAGCTCAAATGGTTATAAAGCCTATAATTAATGTTCAAATAGAAGAAGCCAATGAACTAAGTGATTCTGAAAGAAAAGCAAATGGATTTGGATCTTCAGGATTAAAATAAATAATGTCTTCTATAAATAATTATTTTTAGGTCTATTAGAATAAAAAACCTTCTTTGAAATAATTCATAGAATAAATTGTTTCAAAGGAGGTTTGATTTTTATTAACCTTACGGAAAAGTATTCATAGAGTCAAATTATTACAAAATTAAACTATTAAAATGTAATTTTAATTTTTGTTTAATAGATTTAAAAGTTAAGTTCAATGACATCTATGAATATATATTAAAAATATGGTCTTTTAGTTTGATTCATTTAATTCTTCCCATTGTGCATAAAGTTCTTCAATTAAGCTTTCTTTAGCTTTAATTTCTTTATTAACTCTTTCACTTTCAGATGGATTAGAATAAATTTCTTCTTTACATAAATCTTCTTGAAGCATTAATAACTCTTCTTCATTTTTATTTATAGTATCTTCAAGATATTTTATTTTATTTTGAAGGGCCTTGACCTCTTTATCTAAAGCCTTTTTTTTCTTTTTTTCTGTATTTAATTGAGTCTTTGTTTTTGATGAATCCTGTTCATCATAATTTTCAAATCTCAAAGGATTTTTTTTCTTTTCTGTATAATAGCTATAATTACCTAAATAATTTACAACTCCATTTTCAGTTAATTCTAAGATTCTATTTATAACTTTATTTAAAAAATATCTATCATGAGATATTACTAGTAAAGAACCGTCATAACTTAGAATAGCATCTTCTAGAGCTTCTCTAGATGGGATGTCTAAGTGATTAGTAGGTTCATCTAATAATAATAAATTAGCTTTTGATAAAATAAGTTTTAATAAATTAATTCTACACTTTTCTCCACCACTTAGTTTATCAATTTTTTTAAAAACATCATCTCCAGTAAATAAAAAAGAAGCAAGAACATTTCTAATTTGTGTGGTAGTTAGTTCAGGAAAATCATCCCAAACTTCATCTATTATTGTTTTATCAAGATTAAGATTTGATTGTTCTTGATCGTAATATCCAACATTAACATTTGTACCTAGAACTTTAATGCCACCATCACTTTTAACTTTATCCATTATTATATTAAATAAAGTTGTTTTACCTCTACCATTTTCACCGATTAAAGCAATTTTTTCTCCACGTTTTAGATCAACTGAAAGATTAGAAAATAATTTTTTCTCACCATAAGATTTAGATAAGTTTTCAATATGTAATACGTCAAATCCACTTTTTACAGATGTCTCAAATTTTATTTTAGAAGCAGATTTTTCAACATCAGGAGCATGCAATAGGTCAATTCTATCAAGGGCTTTTTCTCTGCTTTCAGCAGCTTTAATACTTTTTTCCCTATTAAATGATCTGAATTTTTCTATAATAGCTTCCTGTCTTTTAATTTCAGCTTGTTGAATATTATAAGCTTTTAATTTACTTTCATAATCTTTTTCTTTTAATTCTAAATATTTAGTATATGATGCATTATAGCAATTAACATGACCATTTATAACTTGAAAGGTTATATTAGTAACAGAATCTAAGAAATATCTATCATGTGAGATTATAAGAACTGTTCCTTTATAGCTTTTTAAGTATTCTTCAAGCCATTCAATTGCATCCAAATCTAAATGATTAGTAGGTTCATCTAGTAGTAATATATCAGGTTTTAAAAGCAATAGCTTACATAAAGCTACTCTAGTCTTCTGTCCACCACTAAGTGTTGAAATAACTTTATTAAAATCATTTTCATTAAATCCTAAACCCTTAACTATACGAGATATTTCACCCTTATATGTATATCCACCTCTGTTTTCATATAAATCTTGAGCAGTAGTATAGTCTTTTATTATCTTTTCATGATAAGCAGCATTTTTCTCATCATAAGGTTCACCCATTTTTATTTGTAAATTAGAAATTTTATTTTCTAGTTGTATAAGCTCATTAAATACTGTCAACATTTCATCATAAAGAGTAAATTCAGAATTTAAGTTTAAATGTTGAGATAAATAGCCTATAGATTTATTTTTATCTATATAAATATCACCTGTATCTTGAAGGATTTCTTTAGAAAGTATTTTGAATAGAGTAGATTTACCTTCTCCATTTGATCCAATTATACCAACCTTATCTCCATCATTAACAGAAAAAGTTACTTCCTTTAAAATATCATCTATTCCATAACTTTTACTTATATCTTTACAACTTAAGACAATCATTATTTATCCTCCAATGTTTTATTGTTATAATTAAATGTATATTATATAATTATACTATTTTATAATAGGTATATCAATTTAAGGAATAATCTTTGGAGGAATTATAAATGAACTTATATGACGAAAAGATTGATAAGGTTAGTGTAAAGAAACAATTAAAGGAAAAACAGTTATTTGATTCAGCATATGAACTGTTTTTAACACAAGGAATTGAGAAGACTTCTATAAGTGATATTGTAAATAAAGCTGGAATAGCAAAAGGTACATTTTATTTATATTTTAATGATAAACATGATCTTTTAAATAAACTTATATTAAAAAAGAGCAACAAGTTATTAAAAGAGGCTATGAATGAAACCACTAATGAAGAAATAGAGGATTTTTCAGAAAGAGTTTTATTTTTTATAAATTACATAATAGAAAATTTAAAACACAATAAGTTACTTCTTAAAATTATAAATAAAAACATTTCTTGGGGACTTTATAGGAAAAATATATTAAAGCCAGAGGAATATTATAATGTAAATAAGGTAGTAGATAATTTTATAAAAAATCTAGTTAACTCTGGTATGTCAAAAGAAGAAGCTGAAATGACTTTGTTTATGATAATAGAATTGGTAGGAAGTGTATGCTTTACAACGATAATATTTAAAGAACCTACTGATATAGATACTATCAAGCCTATTTTATTTAAGAAAATTTTAGCTATGATAAAGGTTTAAAAGTTAAGCTCCATTTAGCTTTGCTTATGCATATATTAAAACTTTGCTAAAACAGAACCTAAATTTAAAATACCTATCTTAAAATATAGATTAAATATATTAAGATAGGTATTATTTATAAAATTACTTTTGTCTATAAGCATCTTTAGTGAGGATATATCCTATTCTAGGCGTGTCATTAAAAATTCCAACTATATAAATTGTTATGAACATATTTTTTTCTAAATTAATATTACTTATAAATTTACTAAAATTATTTTTATCTGATACAACAAAATTATATATTCCAGGAGATACAGGATAGTAATCTGTTGTCTCTAAGTAAGGAATTTCATCGAATAAAAGTGGTCCATCTGGTAATGATAAAGAAATACCAGATAAGTTTGGTGAAAGATTAATAAATCTTACATATGATAGTAACGGATTAGCTTCAAATTCACCATCATCTAATTTAAAAAATGCTACTTCTTTATTTTCATAAGTTATATTTATAGTTGAATACGAGAGTGGTAATATTTCTATAGTTTTAGATATAAGGGGAGTGTCATAAGTATAGGCCTTATATAATTTAATATCATATTTACCGGGAGCTATATTTATATAATTTGAAACTTCTCCAAATGAGATATTAGAATATAGTGGTTTATCATTTGCATAAATATCAACACTTAAAGATTCAGGAATAGCATGTATAAACCTTACATTAGATTCTATATCAGGTAAGGAATTTCTAAATAAAAACATATAATTTCACCTACCTTTTTTCACAATATTGTAGTGACAATGTTATTATTCTTTTAATAATCATCCTAGCCATTGGATAAGGAATACCATAACGTAAAAGTGTATTCAATATATTAGGATTATTTTTTTCAATTCTTAAATAAATTCTATTTACATCATTATCGGGCTTAGCACGCTCTAAATCTTCATTTTCATTTAAATCTAAATCAAAACCTCTTAATATTTTATCAGGAGTCAATTCAGAGGGATTTTCTTCTTTTATAGCATGATTTTTTGTGTGACAATTTTCATTTAATTCATTAACATAACAGTATAGCTCAGATTCAACAGTTTCATCTGGAAATAAGTCTGAAGAATTAATATCACCTCTAAAATTATGATCAGGTTCATTATCGAAGAGAGAATTATTAACCTTAAAAAGGGGTGTTAATGATGAATGATTACAGCGAAAATTAAAAATGTTTTGTAGTGGCATAAAATTGTAATCAAAGTCATTATTACATTTAATATTCATATATTTTTTATCAGGTTTCATTTTTTTACAATACCTCCATATATTATCTTAATAACTATATGACTATAAAAGACTATTTGTTACACTTTATAATATGAATTTATATACATATATATTACTTAAATTAACTACATTCCTTGGTGACACAATAAAAGCTACATTTGAATAGGATATATTGGAGGAGATGTATATGAGGATAAAAAATGAGGAGAACGTTAGAGATTTATTTCTTGGAATAGATGAAAAAGTTTATGATTATAGAGGTCATGGCATAAATTCAATAAATTTTGATAATGCAGCAACTACACCTACTTTTAAATCTAATTTTTCATATATGAAAAAACTCAGTAAAACTTACGCATCTATAGGCAGAGGTACAGGTCAAAAAGCGGAAATAACTACTGAGTTATATTATGAATCAAAAAAATTTTTAATGGATTTTTTTAATATAAAAAATAGAGATAAATATGTTGTAATCTATGTTAATAATACAACAGAAGCTTTAAATAAACTTGCTAAAACATTAATTAAAAAAGATGATGAAATTGTTCTTATATCAAGAATGGAGCATCATTCAAATGATTTGCCTTGGAGAAATAGAGGAAAAGTTGATTATATAGAAGTTAATAAAGAAGGAAGATTAAAAATTGAAGAGTTAGAAGAAAAGTTAAAAAGTAATCTTGGAAAAATAAAATATGTATCCCTAACTGGTGCATCTAATGTAACTGGATATATAAACAATATTCATGAAATAGCCAAAATAGTTCATCAATATGGTGCTAAATTAATAGTAGATGCAGCTCAACTTGTAGCTCATAAAAAAATTAGTATTAGCGGAAATTCAAAAGAAGAGGATATAGACTTTTTAGTATTTTCTTCTCATAAAATATATTCTCCATTTGGAATAGGTGTAATAATAGGTTTAAAAGAAGATTTTATAAATTCTCTTCCAGACTATTCAGGTGGAGGAACAGTGGAGCTGGTTTTAGATAATGAAGTAACTTATCTTAAGCCACCAGAAAAAAATGAAGCAGGGACTCCAAATTTTTTAGGAGTAATGTCTTTAATAAATTCATTAAGAGAATTAAGGGATATAGGATATCAATTTATTGAAGAACATGAGAAAGTTCTTTTAAAAAGAATGTTGCAAGGCCTTGAAAGCATTCCACAAATAATTAATTACGGTGATACTTTTAATATTTATGATAGGCTTGGAATAGCTGTTTTTAATATAAATGAATTTTATGACAAAGAAGTAGCTGAAATATTAGCTAAGAAGCGTGGAATAGCAGTAAGGCATGGATGGTTTTGTGCACATCCTTATTGTAGAAGGCTTATGGGAATAAGCGAAGAAGAAGCAAGTTCTTTTTTAAATGACGAAACAAAAAGAATGCCAGGAATGATTAGAGTAAGTTTTGCAGTATATAATACAGAAAAGGAAATAGATTTCTTTTTAAATACAGTAGAAGATATTGCAAGAGGAAATTTAACTTTATAAATAATGAACTTTTAGATATATTCTAAAAGTTCATTATTTAGATAATATGAAATCTTGGTTATATTAGATTTTTATAGTAAGAGAGTTATTAGTTTGAGTTTAATAACTCTTTTACTCAGTTAAACATAATTAGACATTAAAAACTTTATATTGTGGTAAGTTATTTTCTAGTTTTAAATTAGGAATATTCTTTACTAATGGTGAAAAATACTCACAAGCTTCTTCTTTTAAAAAGTTTCCATCCTCATTAATCCATTCAGAAGGAAAGTACCTAACATTATTAGCTACTTTATCAGCGTCTACTAAGAAATAAGATGATTTATAGTCTTTAGAATCTTCACGTTTTATAGCAACCATTTTACCACTTTCATTATTTGCTGCACTTTGTAAAGCTACATAACCAACATTATAAGCTTCATTTAAATCAGAATCAGATGCAAAGTGCATAGCACAACGTTGTAAAATTCCTAGTTCTAAAGCCTTTACTCTTTTAGTTATACCAGCATCAAGAAGTAAACTTCTTAGATACTTACTAACACCACCTAATTGGGCATGTCCAAAATTATCATTAGAAACACATTGGAATTCAGATATAAATTTACCAGTTTCATCTTTAATACCTTCTGATACAACAATATAAACTTTATTTTGTTTTTTAAATCTTTCTCTAACATCATTTATAAATTGGTATTTATCAAAAACAGCTTCAGGAAGATAAATGAAATCAGCAACAGGTTTGTTATCTATTTTTGCTATGCAAGCTGAAGCTGCTAGCCAACCTGTGTCTCGTCCCATAGTCTCTAATATAAATATACCATTATTTATATAAACTGAAGAATCTAGATAAGTTTCTAATACTGATGTTGTAATGAACTTTGCTGCGCTACCAAAACCAGGTGTATGATCTGTAAACATTAAATCATTATCAATGGTTTTAGGAATTCCTATAAATTTTATATCAATATTATTTTTTTTAGAATAAGCAGAAAGTTTGGCAATTGTATCCATTGAATCATTTCCACCTACATAAAAAAATGAAGTTATATCATATTCTTTTAATATTTTTATTAAATTTTCATATTCATCACAAGAATTATCGGGATTTTGTAATTTATATCTACAAGATCCTAACCCAGAAGATGGTGTATATCTAAAAGTTTGTAATTCATCTTCATTAATTAAGGTAAGATCAATTATATTTTTATTTAAAATTCCTTCAATACCATTTAAGCCACCATAGACCTTATCAAAAACTTTAAGTGACTTGTTAGCGTGTATTAATCCTACTACACTAGAATTAATAACAGAAGTTGGACCACCAGATTGTGCAATAATACAATTAGACATAAAAACGCTCCTTTTTAAAACATAATAGTATAAATGTGATATACTATTTACTTATTAGTAATACTCTATTTAATAATATACAACAAAAAGTACATTAAATAAATAGTTTTTTTGATAAATATTAAATTAATTAATTATTTTTGCATATATTTTCAGTTTCATAATAATAATTATTATTATAGATAGTAATTTTAATAGATATAAGGAAAGTGATTATTATGGGTTTAAGCGAAGTTATATTAATAGGAATTATATTAGCTATGGATGCGTTTGGCGTAACACTGAGTATAGGATTAAATTCTATACTTACTTACAGAAATAAAATAAAATTTATACTGTCATTTGCTTTTTTTCAGTTTTTGTTTACTTATGTTGGAGGTACTATAGGATATTTATTTGATCTCTATATTGTAAATATATCTTCTTTGGCAGGTGGTATAATACTTTTTATTATAGGTATACTTATGATGTTTGATGGATTGAATAATGAGAAAAATGATGTATTAGAGAAGAGTAGTACTTGTATAATACTAGGAGTATCTGTAAGCATAGATGCGTTAGTTGTTGGATTTACTACTCTTCATAATTTAAACAATAGTTTACTTCTTATATTAGATTCTTTGCTTATAGGGCTTATAACATTGATAATATGTTTAAGTGGATTGTTTTTATGTAAATATATAAGAAAGATTAGTTTTATAAGTAAATATGCTGATTTTTTAGCAGGAGTTATATTAATATTATTTGGATTAAAAATGGTATTCTTTTAGTATAGTTCTTTAATAATCATGTGTTATAATAAACTTAAGAATGTTTATTAGGGGATAGACTAATGGATTTAAAAGAGTTTTTAAAAAATAAGAATATAAAAGTAACCAAAGGAAGAATTGAGATATTAGAAATATTAAGAATTTCTAATAATAGTTTGAGTGCAGAAAAAATATATCAAATATGTAGATGTGATAATATAAATATTAATTTAAGTACTATTTATAGAACATTAGAGTTATTTGAAGAAAAAGATATAATTGATAAAATTGTTCTTGAAGATGGAGTATTTTCTTATAAATTAAAGAAAAAGACTCATATGCATTTTTTAAAATGTGATATTTGTCATAAAGAAGTTGAGATTCCATGTCCTATGATTCAAATACAAGAACTTGTAGAAAACAAAACTGGTTTTACATTAACAGAACATAACCTTATTCTTAAAGGTGTATGTCAAGAGTGCAAAAAAAATAAGTAAAGTATAGATAGAGTTCTTAACTTCAAATTGAGTTTATAAAGTATTGAGAATTAAAAAAATCGTTATTTTAAAAGCGTTTTTCCATTATTAAAATTATAGATGATATCTATGTGGGATAAAGGATAGGATTTTGCTTTAAGAATATTAAATTATTGATAATACTAATAAAACAGAACTAAATAAAAAATGCTACATAAGAATTTATTTTTAAAATAAATGTTTATGTAGCATTTTTTATTACCTATGTTTTAATGATTTTTGTTAGAAGTAAAAATTAAAGTTAATATTAGCATTATTACTGAAGTTAAAGCAATTGTTCCTCCAGGAGCGCTATTAAGATAATATGATAAAACTAGACCTAATATAACATCTATTAACCCAAAGATTATAGAAAAAATTAGTGTTTTATTAAACCCCTTTTTTAATTGCATAGCAGTTGCTACAGGAACTACCATTATTGATGAAACAACTAAAATTCCCATTATTTGAATAGAAAGAGATATAGTTGCACCAACTAATAATGTAAATATGTAATTTATAAGTTTAACATTTATTCCAACAGTTTTAGCACCGCTTTCATCAAATGTTACATATATTAATTTATTATAAATTATAAGTAAAAGTATTATACAAACAGTACCAATTAATGCAATTAACAAAATATCTGCTCTTGTTACAGTTAATATACTACCAAATAAAAAAGAATCTACTTTAGCAACAGCTTTACCGCTACTTACTAATATAATTGCAATACCTAAACTTAAGGTCAATACAATAGACATAACTAATTCAGAATATTTTTTATAATAATCTCTTAGAAATTCTATTATTATTGCACAAAGTGATGTAAATAAAAAAGCAGTAATTATTGGATTTGTTCCTATTACGAGGCCAATAGCTACTCCAGCAAAGGATGAGTGTGATAATGTATCTCCGATCATAGAATTTCTTCTAAGAACAATAAATAGACCAATAAATGGACAAAGTATTGCTACTATAATTCCAGCCATAAAGGCATTTTGCATAAAACTTAATTCAAACATATATAATTACCTTTCTAAAATTAATAAAATATTTACATTGCGCAAGACTTATGATGTTCACATTCAAGATAATTAATAAATTCTTTTTTAGTATATAAAGTAAGAATACCACTATTAACTTTTAAAATATGAGTAGAATACTTAAGTGCAACATCTGTATTATGTTCAACAGATATAATTGTTTTGTTTAAATCTTCATTTAAACTTTTTAATAAAGGATAGATTTCATTCTGACTTTTTTCATCAACTCCAGTTGATGGTTCATCTAATATTATTAAATCAGGATTCCCTATAAGGGCTTTTGCAATAAATATTCTTTGTTGTTGCCCTCCAGATAAATTTCCAATTAATGAATTTTTGAAGTTTTTCATATTAACTTTATTTAATACGTCATCTATTTCAGTAGTTTTTTTAATTCCCATGGTTTTTGCATGCATTGTTAACAGTTCTTTTACTGTTATAGGAAATTGAGAATTAAAATTATCTAATCTTTGAGGTACATAAGAAATTTTATTAAAATCTAAAGTTATTGAACCTGATGTTGGTTTTAATAATCCAAGTACCAATTTTATAAATGTACTTTTACAACTACCATTTTCACCTAGTATTGATAAGTAAACACCACCAGGTATATCAAGTGTAATATTCTCTAATAAAAGTTCAGATTTGTTTGTATATGAAAATGATAAATCTTTTATTTTTATCAAAAAGTAATCAACTCCTTAAAAATAATATATTTAGACATTATATTATATAACGCCTAAATATATTATATACTTAGTTGCAAATTGTTTGCAACTATTACTAATTATATACTTCATCAAGTACCCAAAAATTACTTTTATCTTTTTTAAAATTTCCTTTTAAAATTGTTTTTTTATGAGGTTCTTCTTTTGATAATCCGGAAGCTTCTACAAGAGCATTTTCTCCATCAGAATAAATTAATGACATTTCTTGAACTCTAAGAAGCTTATCCTTTTTATCAAAGCCGTTAGTAAAATAATGTTCAACAGAATAAGCTAAATCAGCACATCTTTTTTGAATATATATTTCTTTTGTAATAATAAAAGAAGAAAGAACTAAAGTAATTAAAATTAAAAATGTGCAGATATAACGTTTTAAAATAGTTCTTTTTTGTTTTTTCTTTACCTTTTGTTTCTTATATCGATTTAAATCAATTGTATTATTTTTTTTTATATTTCTACTATAAAACTCCTGCCTCTCCATAAACACCTCCTGTAATGTTTTTAATATGTTTTGGAAATTAAAAAAAATTCTAATAATACAAAACTAAAGGTTAACATAATATAAAATGTTGTAAGAAAATATTACCATATATTTACAAATATTTAAATGTTTTTTATACATAAAATGGAAAAATATAATAAATAAAAGCAATTCTATTGCTTATTAAGATAAAATATACTTATAATGTATTTAGGCACAATCAAAAAAATAACAAGTCCATTTGCCAGCCTATTTTTCATCGTGCTGCGTCGTCAAATTGACCTAATAGGCACGCTAGGAGGTCAATTCATCTTCTTGCTTGATGAAAAATATTCATTGCAACTTTGAACTTATTATTTATTTTCATGTGCCTTATTATAAATGAATAAATATTTAAAAGGATGGTGCTGAATTATGGAATTTTCAAGTTTAGTTTTAATAGAGAAAGATAGTGAAACAGGATTTATAAAGAAAGAGTTAGGAAGTTTTGAAGTAAGTGAAGGTGGATTATTTGTTAAAAAGTTTTATGTATTAGATGGAATCGTACATATGTATTTTGATACTAATAAAAATGTAGAAGAATGGGAATATTCAGCTATATATGATTTATTTAATACAGAAAGATTCACTGAAAAAGGATATGAAATAGAAGAGGATTTAGATGAATATGATCCAACATATGTTATAAAATTTAAATATGAAGATGATTTTGATTTTATTAAAGAAAAAATACACGAATGCATAACATTAATACAAGAAGAAATGAATAATGTATGGGAAAATATCAAAGATAAGAAAGAAGAATATATTTAAAATCTCAAAGTATTTACTATTGTAATTTAAATAGGAGGTAAATTAATGGAAGAATTGAAAAAGAGAGAAGAAATTGAATCCAAATTTAAATGGAAAGTAGAAAAAATATATGAAAATATTGATGAGTGGGAAAAAGAATTTAATGATTTAAAAAATGAAGCTCATAGCTTAAAGGATTTTTCAGGTAAATTAAATTGTGGAGAAAGTATATTAGAGTATTTAAAGTTAAGTGAAAAAATATCAAGAAAAGCAGAAAAGTTATATATATATGCTCATTTAAAGTCTGATGAAGATACTTCAAATGCAACATATCAAAGTTTAATGAGCAAAATTGATATATATATGGCTGAGTTTGCAAGTTATACAGCTTATTTTGTTCCAGAAATATTGAGTTTAGAAGATGGTTTTATAGAAAAAGAAATAGAAAGATTAGATGAATTAAAACCATATAAATTTTTATTTGAAGACATATTAAAAGAAAAACCACATGTATTGTCAAAAGAAATGGAGGAGCTTTTAGCACAAGCTTCTGATTGCTTAGATGCACCATCAGCTATCCATAATATTTTAACTAATGCAGATATGACATTTGGAAAAATAAAAAATGAAGATGGAAAAGATATAGAATTAACAGAGGGCAATTATTCTTCTTTTATAAGAAGTAAAAATAGGGAACTTAGAAAAAGAGCATTTGAACAGTTATTTGGTGAATATGAGAAACTTCAAAATACATTAGCCACTTCTTTAACTTGCTCAATTAAAAACTTTAATTTTAGCAGCAAAATAAGAAAATATAATTGTGCCTTAGAAGCGTCACTTAAACCTAACAATATACCTTTAGAAGTATATAAAAATGCTGTAAAAGTTATAAATGATAATTTAGATTCTCTTCACAGATATGTAAAAGTGAAAAAGAAACTTTTAGGCTTAGATGAAATTCATATGTATGACTTATATGTTCCAGTTATTGAAACTCCAAAAGAAAAGATAGAGTTTAATGATGGTGTAGATATAGTATTGGATGCACTAAAGCCATTAGGTGATGAATATTTAAGTATATTTAAGAGTGGTATAGAGGATGGTTGGATAGATATATATGAAAATAAAGGTAAAAAAGGTGGAGCATATTCATGGGGTGGATATGATACAATGCCTTATGTATTATTAAATTATAATAATGAACTTGGTGATGTATCTACATTAGCACATGAAATGGGCCATTCAATTCATTCATATTATTCAAGAAAAGAACAACCATACTATTATGCAGGATATACTTTATTCTGTGCAGAAGTTGCATCTACTACAAATGAATCAATACTTATTCATTATTTAATAGATAAAGAAAAAGATGAAAATAAAAAGCTTTATTTGATAAATCAAGAATTAGAGCAAATAAGAACTACAGTATTTAGACAGTTAATGTTTGCAGAGTTTGAATTATATACCCATGAGACTTTAGAAAAAGGAATACCTTTAACTTCTGAAGATTACAATACTAAATGGCATGAATTAAATGTAAAATATTTTGGACCAGATATGGTTGTAGATAAAGAAATAGATATTGAATGGTCAAGAATACCTCATTTCTATTCAGATTTTTATGTTTATCAATATGCTACAGGTTATGCAGCAGCTTCAGCATTTTCTAAAGCTATTTTAGAGAAAAAGGAAAATGCGGTTGAAAAATATAAAGGCTTCTTAAAATCTGGAGGAAGTGATTATCCAATAGATATACTAAGAAATGCAGGTGTTGATATGACTACTGATGAACCTTTAGAAGCAACGATAAAAAGATTTAATGAATTATTAGATATGATTGATTTTTAAAGAATAAGGATATGTTTAAGCAATGTGTTGATATATCTAAAACATAGCTAATAAAAATATATTATATAATGCTGTCTTAATTTTTAAGGCAGCATTTGTATTACTTATGTGATAAAAAATCATAGGAATATATGTTTTAAAAGATGGTTATTTTAATATGTGTTGATATATACAATAGGTAAAGTCTAATTACTCTGTCCAATTTACTTATGTATATATCAACACTTTTATAAAATATAGCCTGAAAAATATAAATAGATAATAAAAAGGGATGGACTTAAGAATGAAATATTTAGAACAAAAATTATTTAATTTCTTAATAAAAAATGATAATTTTTATATTAAAGAATATTATAGTAAGTTTTATGATAAATTAAATTATATTGCAATAAAGGAATTACCATATGGTAGCTATTGTGTACTAGTTACAAGTGAAGAACATGAAGACATAAACGTAGATGAAGCTGTAACATATTTAAAAACATTAGGAAAAAATTTTGCTTTAAATATAGTGGTATTTTCAAATGGAGAATATTTAGGAAGTAAACAGGAAAATATAAATAAATTAGTTATAAATAAAAAAAATAATAACATAGTTTTATGTGATAAATCATGTGAACCTTTGAAAAATATAATTATTAATATAAATAAAAGCTCTGAATTTAAGTTAAATAAATTTTCAAGAAATAAGAAGAGCACTTTAATTTTAATTGCAATAAATGTGATTATATTCTTATTAACAGTATTTGAATCTAAAAGCATATTATACATAGATATAAATGTATTAATAGATTTTGGAGCTAAATATAATTATTTAATATATCAAGGTGAGATTTGGAGATTAATAACTTGTGCATTTTTACATGGAGGTATAACTCATCTGTTATCTAATATGTATGCATTATATATTTTAGGACCACAAGTAGAAAGAATTTTTGGTGTTAACAAATATTTATGTATATATTTTACATCAGCTATAACTTCAAGTTTATTAAGCATATTATTGAATGAAAATTCAGTATCGGTAGGAGCATCTGGAGCTATATTTGGCTTACTTGGAGCAATACTAGTATTTAGTATAAAAGAAAGACATAGATTAAAAAAGGGGTATATATTAAATTTAGTAGGAATAATAATTTTAACTTTAATGTCTGGATTCACCATTAAGGGTATAGATAATTTAGGGCATATAGGAGGTTTTATTGGTGGTGCAATTATTACTCGCATTTTAATGATTAGAAAAATATAGAGGCTTTAATTTTAAAACAAATTACAGTTAATATTGTTTTAAAAAGTATAGTTTAAGAAGATATATAAATTGAGGAGGAATAAATTTTGAGAAGAAAATTAACATATGATGAAATAATAACAATAATAGTGAGTGCAATATTAGTAATTCACTTACTATTTAATATATTATTTCAGTCAGGTGATAATGTCTTTAGAATTGTATTACTTATTATTACTATTTTTATTGCAAAGTTTGTTTTTTCTGTTACTTTTATTAAACATTGTAAAATGATTTACTTGTTAATTTTAACTTTCATAATTATGGCAATGTATGTAGGCAATGTATTTGATATATATACATATATATATTGTTATGATAAAATACTTCATTTTGTATCTGGAATCATAATTAGTGTTATAGGATTTTCTATATATGTGAATTATACACATAAAGTTAGTGATAAATTAAATCCACTATTTTCACTAATTTTTATATTAAGTTTTTCAATAGCAATGGCTGGCGTTTGGGAGATATGGGAGTTTTCTACGGATAGATTATTTGGTTTAAATTCTCAAAATAATAGTTTGATTGATACTATGCTAGATATAATAATAGGAACATTGGGATCTCTAACAATGTCACCTATGGAATATAGTTGCATTAAAGGCAAAAATATACGATTTTTTAAAAGATTAATTAGTGAAATTATAAAATAATCCTGAAATTATAATTGGTAAATTAATAATAAATAGCGACTTTATATGATATAATGTGAATTTTTATATTATTTTAATAATATTATAGCAAAATAATACCTCAAGGTGTATTATATAAACAAAATCATTTAA
Source organism: Clostridium aquiflavi (assembly GCF_031344075.1). NCBI lineage: Bacteria > Bacillati > Bacillota > Clostridia > Eubacteriales > Clostridiaceae > Clostridium > Clostridium aquiflavi. The sequence continues at coordinate 81,331 of NZ_JAVJAN010000007.1, read as the reverse complement.
ACTAAAATAATTGATTGTAAAATTTTAAGGAGATGAGTTTAATGGAAGCAAAAGCAATGGAATATGTTGATGGGGTATTAAAAAGGGTTAAAGAGGTTAATAAGGAAGAAACAGAATTTATAGATGCGGTTACTGAAGTATTAAATTCTTTAGTACCAGTATTTGCAAAGCATCCAGAATTTATAGATGCAGCTTTACTTGAGAGAATAGTTGAGCCAGATAGACAAATCATCTTTAGAGTACCTTGGGTAAATGATAATGGGGAAGTAAAGGTAAATAGAGGATTTAGGGTACAATTTAATAATGCCATAGGACCATATAAGGGTGGATTAAGATTTCATCCATCAGTAAATTTAAGTATAATAAAATTCTTGGGTTTTGAACAAATATTTAAAAATTCTTTAACTGGATTACCAATTGGTGGGGGAAAAGGTGGTTCAGATTTTGATCCAAAAGGAAAATCAAATAATGAAATAATGAGGTTCTGTCAAAGTTTTATGGCTGAATTATACAAACACATTGGACCTAATATAGATGTTCCAGCAGGAGACATTGGTGTAGGTGGAAGAGAAATTGGATATCTTTATGGTTACTATAAAAAATTAAGAAATGCTAGTGAACAAGGGGTTTTAACTGGAAAAGGATTAACTTTTGGAGGTAGCTTAGCTAGAACAGAAGCTACTGGATATGGTTTAGTATACTTTACAAATGAAATGTTAAAAGATAATAATATGACATTTGAAGGTAAAAGAGTAGTTATTTCTGGATCCGGAAATGTAGCTATTTATGCTACTCAAAAGGCACAAGAATTAGGTGCAACAGTTGTAGCTTTAAGTGATTCTAATGGATATATATATGATGAAAATGGAATAGATTTAAAAGTTATAAAAGAAATTAAAGAAGTAAAGAGAGGCAGAATAAAGGATTATTTAATTTATGTACCAAGTGCTAAGTATGAAGATGGATGCAATGGTATTTGGAAAATTAAATGTGATATAGCATTACCTTGTGCAACTCAAGGAGAAATTGACTCGGAAAGTGCAAAAATATTAGTGAATAATGGAGTTCAAGCAGTAGCAGAGGGTGCTAATATGCCATCAACTTTAGATGCAATAGATATATTCCAAAATAATAATGTGTTATTTGGACCAGCAAAAGCGGCTAATGCTGGAGGCGTTGCTTGTTCGGCTCTTGAAATGTCACAAAATAGTTTGAGATTATCATGGACATTTGAAGAAGTAGATGAAAAACTTAAAGATATAATGAAAAATATATATAACAACTCTAAAAATGCAGCAGGAGAATATGGTAATTCAGGAAATATTGTAGCTGGAGCTAACATAGCTGGATTTATGAAAGTAGCAGAAGCTATGATAAGTCAGGGAATTATATAATTTTTTTACTTTTATATCAATAAAACATTTATAAATTTATAAAAATTAACTTTAGGTAAATGGAAATAAGTAACAAGTCCAAAGTTGCAATTGATATTTTTCATCAGGCAAGAAGATGAATTGAACTCATAGCGTTCCTATTAGGTCAATCTGACGACGTAGCATGATGAAAAATAGACTGGTAAATGGACTTGTTATTTTTATAGAAAAAATTTATTTTAATTTTAGGTTTTTGAAAAAATAAAATTAAGATAAAAAGGATTTTTTAATTACAAAAATTACATTAATAAATATTCGAATATATGCAAATTATAAAGATATAGAATTAAAGTATGATTTATAATATTTATTAATTTACCAAAAAGAAATAAGCATTATTAAATAAATGATAAAGAAACTAAGAAAACTCATGGTAAATGATTACAAAAAACGCAAATAAAACAATCTTAATTTTATCTTAAGAAAAACATACTTGATTTTTTATTTATATTGAAATATATTAAATAAAGGTGTAATTAAAATGTGTAGATAAAATAATAAGTGAAGAATTAGCTTCATTTAACATTAGGAGTGAATGTAATGGGAAAAAATATTTTTACCATAACAACAACGATATTTCAAATATTTGTAATTATATTAACTTTATATTATATGGTGTTAGGTTTTTTTGGTCTTATTAGGAAAAAGGAAAAGAAAAATTATACTCCTAATAAGAAATTTGCGTTATTAATTGCAGCACATAATGAAGAAGTAGTTATTGGTAAATTAATTGAAAGTATGTTAAATCTTAATTATCCCAAAGATATGTATGATGTTTTTGTTATAGCAGATAATTGTACTGACAATACTGCTAAAATATCAAAAAAATATGGTGTTAATGTCTGTGAAAGATTTAATAAAGATAAACGTGGCAAAGGTTATGCTTTAGAATGGATGTTTGATAATTTATCTAAAATGAAAAAACAATATGATGCAGTAGCTATATTTGATGCTGACAATCTAGTTCATAAGGATTTTTTACAAGAAATTAATTCTAAAATGAATGATGGATATAAAGTTGTACAAGGCTATATTGATAGTAAAAATCCTGAAGATTCATGGATAGCAACTTCATATTCAATAGCTTTTTGGACTCAAAATAGGATGTTCCAATTAGCTAGAGAAAATGTAGGATTTTCTAATCAAATAGGTGGAACAGGTTTTGCAATAGAAACTGAAACTTTAAAAGAATTAGGTTGGGGAGCAACTTGCTTGACTGAGGACTTAGAATTTACATGTAAGCTTGTGCTAAATGGAGAAAAAGTAGGATGGGCTCATGATGCTATAATTTATGATGAGAAACCACTAAAATTATCTCAATCATGGACTCAAAGAAAAAGATGGATGCAGGGATTTACAGATGTAGCATCAAGATATTTTTGGAAGTTAACTAAAAAGTCAATTAAAGAAAGAAAATGGTATATATTTGATTGTGCATTATATGTATTACAACCATTCATTACTTTGATGCTAGCTGCATCAGCAATTTTAACAATAATACAATTAGATACATCAGGACATGATATATTTGTTTTGAGTCAAGTATTCCAAGGAAATGTGTGGGTTGGTATAGGAATTAAGGTATTTGCTTTAATACAATTTATAATTACTCCATTAATATTGGCAGTTGAAAGAAAGATATCTAGGGGTTTCTTTGTAATGACAGCGTTGTATTCAACTAACATATTTTTTATTCCTTACATTTTAGATATAGTAAAAAATTATGGATTAGATGCAACAAAAAATTATGGTGTAGCATTAGGAATTACTTTGGGATTTAATGTATTATTCTTATTAGCAGTCTTCTTATTATTAGGAAAGAGTAATTTAGTATTATTTTTCAGATTCTTATTATATGGATTATATACTATAACTTGGGTTCCTATTACTATTCAAGGAATATGGAATAAAAATAATAAAGAGTGGAATCATACTAAACACATTAGAAATATTGAAATATGTGATGTTTAAATTTGTTATATAGAATTAGATTTAAAGAGTGCTTAAAAGGTGTAATAAAGCTTAAAATTTTTATTACATAACTAAATAAAGCACTCTTCTTTCGCGTATGGGATATATGGAATATGGTAAATTAAAATTAAATATTTTATTTTTTGACATGAGATGTAAAATAAAGTATATTTTTATAGTATAATAGTACATAAGTTCGCATGTCTGTACTAAAAGTAAATTTACTATAAATAATAGCTATAGTAAACAGTGGAAATATAATATAGAATAGTGAGAGTTAAAATATTAGTACTTACTTAAAAATATAATAGATTTAAGTATAGTTTTAGGAGGGCCTTATGGAATTAAAAAATAATAATTATGATGTTACTGATTTAACATCTTTAGAGAAGTTGGAACCAGTAAGAATTAGACCTGGTATGTATATAGGGTCTACAGGAACTAAGGGATTACATCATTGTATATGGGAAATATTAGACAATGCTATAGATGAGATTACAAATGGATATGGAGATAAGGTAACTATTATTTTAAATGAAGATAAAAGTGCTACAATTTATGATAATGGTAGAGGAATACCAACAGGAATACATCCTTTAAAGAAAAAATCAGGTGTTGAAATGGTATTTACAGAACTTCATACTGGAGGTAAGTTTGATAATAAAAATTATAAAACTTCTGGAGGACTTCATGGAGTTGGAGCAGCTGTAGTGAATGCTTTATCAAAATGGGTTGAAGTAGAAGTGTATCAAAACAGTAATATTTATAGACAAAGATTTGAATATGCTTTTGATAAGGAGTTAAAAAGATCTATGCCAGGTACACCTGTGAGTAAGTTACAGGTAATTGGAAAGACTGATAAAACAGGAACGAAAGTCACTTTTAAACCTGATTCAGAGGTATTTTCTTCTACAGATTTTAAATTTGATGTTATAGATAGTAGATTGCAAGAGCTAGCATTCCAAAACAAAGGAATAAGATTAGAACTTATAGATAGAAGAAAAGATGAGGAGATTCAAAAAGAATATTACTCAGAAAATGGTCTTTTAGATTTTATTAATTACTTAAATGAAAGCAAAACAGTTATTCATGACAATCCTATTATTTTCGAGGGAGAAAGAACAGTAAATAATCTTCAAGTGCAAGGTGAAATCTGTATACAATTCACAGATTCATCAACAGAGTATATAGCAAGTTATGTGAATAATATACCAACTACTGAAGCTGGAACTCATGAAACTGGATTTAAGACTGGTATGACGAGAGCTTTTAAAGAGGGTGCTAAGAGGCTTAACTTAATAAAAGAAAAGGATAAAGAGTTTGAAGGTAATGATTTAAGAGAAGGTATGACTGCAATACTTAGAATTAAAATTACCAATCCGATTTTTGAAGGACAAACCAAAACTAAACTAGGAAATAATGAAGCGTATACTATGATGAATGATTTAGTATATACTAAATTATTAGAATGGATAGAAGATAATAAGGAGTTAGCAACAACTTTAATTAGTAATGCATTAGAATCTGCAAAGAGAAGAGAAAAAATTAAAAAGATAAATGATGCTGAAAAGAAAAAGGTTGGAGTTGGAACAGCACCTTTAGCAGGTAAAATTGCAGTGTGTACATTAAAAGATAAAAGTGTTAATGAATTTATAGTTGTTGAGGGAGACTCAGCAGGAGGTTCTGCAAAACAAGCAAGAGATAGAAGATTCCAAACTATAATGCCATCTAAAGGTAAAATAATGAACACTGAAAAACAAAAGCTTGAGAATGTTTTAGCTTCAGAAGAGTTAAGAATATTTAATGCGGCAATTGGAACAGGGACATTAGAAAATTATAAACAAGATGATATGAAATATGATAAAGTTATAATAATGAGTGATGCTGATGTAGACGGATATCACATAAGAACATTATGGATGACTTATATTTATAGATATATGAGATCGTTAATTGCAAATGGGCATCTATATTTAGCACAACCACCTTTATACAAAGTATACAAGGTTAATAAAGGTTCTGAGACTGTAAAGTATGCATATAGTGATGAAGAGCTAGAAAAGGCTAAAAAAGAAATTGGGAAAGGTGCATTGATTCAAAGATATAAAGGACTTGGAGAAATGAATCCAGAACAATTATGGGAAACTACTTTAAATCCAGAAACAAGAACTCTTATACAAGTTACAATAGAGGATGCAGCAAAAGCAGAAAAAATGATATCTCTACTTATGGGCGATGTAGTAGAGCCGAGAAAAAATTATATGTATAAATACGGAGAATTCAATTAAGTTAAGAATGGAGAAATATTATGGCAAAAAAAGTTCAAAGTATACCAAGAGATAATAATATAATTAAAGTACCATTAGAGGAAGCTATGCCTGAAAATTATTTGCCTTATGCTATTGAAGTAGCCAAAGAAAGAGCACTTCCAGATGTAAGAGATGGACTAAAACCAGTGCACAGAAGAATACTTTATGGAGCATATCTTCTAAAGGCTTTTCCAGATAGACCTTATTATAAGTCGGCAAGAATAGTAGGAGATATATTAGGTAAATTTCATCCACATGGAGATTCATCAGTGTATGATGCTATGACTATTTTGGCACAGAATTTTTCAACAAGAGCTCCACTAATAGATGGTCATGGAAACTGGGGATCAATTGATGGAGATAGTGCGGCAGCCATGCGTTATACAGAAGCTAGACTTGCACCTATTTCCATGGAAATGTTGAGAGATATAGATAAGGATACTGTTGACATGGTTCCAAACTATTCAGATAGTGAATTTGAACCTAAGGTATTACCAAGTAGATATCCTAACCTTTTAGTTAATGGATCATTTGGAATTGCAGTAGGTCTTGCAACTAACATTCCTCCACATAACTTAAAAGAAGTAACAGATGGAGTATTAGCATATATAGATAATAATGAAATAGATATTAAAGAATTAATGGAACATATTAAAGGACCAGATTTGCCAACCGGTGGAATATTAATAGGAAAAAATTCACTTAGATCAGCCTATGAAAGTGGTGTTGGTAAAGTAGCGTATAGAGCGAAAACTAATATCGAAAAGCTAGACAGTGGTAGAATTGGAATAGCTATTACAGAGTTCCCTTATAGAAGGAATAAAGCAAAATTACTTCAAACTATTTCTGAGATGACAGGAGATAGAAGGCACTCAAAGGCATTAGAGCTTATATCTGACATTAGAGATGAGTCTGATAGAAATGGTATACGAGCAGTAATAGAATTAAAGAAATCTGCTGATGAGGATAGTGCAAATAAGATATTAAAATACTTATTTAAAAAGACAGAACTTCAATGTAATATAAGTTTTAATATGGTTGCTTTAGCTGATGGAAAGCCTGAAACCATGAGCCTTAAAGATATGATAAGGCATTATGTAAATCATCAAAAAGAAATAGTAACAAGAAGAAGTGAAAAAGAGCTTGAGGTAGCACAAAAGAGATTCCATATAGTGGAAGGATTTATTAAAGCTATAGATGTACTAGATGAAGTTATTGCAACTATAAGAAGCTCAAAATCTAAAAAAGATGCATCTAATAATTTAATTGAAAAATTTGCTTTTACAGCAGAACAAGCTCAAGCTATATTAGAATTAATGCTATATAGATTAACAGGTCTTGAAATAAAAGTTTTTGAAAAAGAATACAAAGAACTTGAAAAAATAATAAAAAGACTTGAAAAGATATTATCAAATGAAAAAGAATTATTAAAAGTTATAAAATTTGAATTAAAAGAAATAAGTGATAAATATGGGGACGAAAGAAAAACTCAAATTATAGAAGATGATGCCAAGAGTAAAATAGATATTGAAGAACTTATAATAGTTGAAGAGGTTATGATAACTTTATCTAAAGATGGATTTATAAAAAGAATACCAGTTAAAAATTATATTAGATCCAATTCTAATCCTGAGGATATAGAATATAGAGAAGGGGATAAGTTAGAATATCTAATAAGTTCAAATACTAGAGATAGTCTTCTTATCTTTACGGATAAGGGGTTTATGTATCAAGCTAAAGGAATAAATATTCCAGAATTAAAATGGAAAGAAAAAGGTGAAAGACTTGATACTATAATAAAATCTCTAAATTTAGAAAATGAAAAAATAGTTGAAGTTATATCAGTAGATAACTTTAATCCAAATAAAATTTTTAGATTTATAACTAAAAGTGGTGGAATAAAAGAAAGTTCACTAGATAAATTTGAAACATCTTATGGAAAGCTTCAAGCATTAAAATTAAGAGATCAGGATGCATTACTGAATGTTAAATTAAGAGATAGAGAAGAAAATAATGATTATTTAAATATAAAAACTAAATTAGATTTAGAGTTTACAATAGAAGTACCAGAACTTGAAAATGTACCAAGAAATATTTTACCTATTCAATTATTTAATTTATCTGTAGATGATGAAATTATTGAAGTGAATGAAAGTAAAGAAGAAGAATATTTTGAATTTAACATAGGGATTAACGATAAAAATATACTTAAGTCTTATAAGACATCAAAAGTAGATTCGAATAGAGCAAAAATAAATTCATTAAAAACCTTATTGCTATTTAGTAATAAGGGGTATATGTATAAAATACCTGGATTCTTATTGAAAAATATAATGAATGAAGATATTAAATTAGAAGTATTTACTGGAGAATTAGAAAAGAAAGAAAAGATAATAAGAATAAGTTCAATTTCTTCTTACGATAATAATTTAGCACTTTATTCTTTTAGTAAAAAGGGATTAGTAAAGAAAACTTTATTAAATGAGTTTAAAGTAAATACTCAAAAGCAGTTTTTCTATAAACTTAAGACAGAAGATGATGAGGTTATATCTGTAGATATAAATAATATAACTTTAGGAAATTTAATAATGATAACTAAGAAGGGTATGGCAATAAGATTCCCAGTTGAGAATGTTAATTCTATGGGAAAGGTTGCATCTGGAGTTACTGGCATTAGTTTAAGAGAAGAAGATGAGGTTATATTTGGAGCATATGTTTCTAAATACTTAGAGGTTAATGGAAATATGGTTATAATATCACCTAGATCACAAGAAATTTCACTTACTTCAAAGGCAAATGAGAAATTAAATATAACTGTTGAAGATATAAAGCTTCAAAATCGTGCTGGAAGAGGAACGAATGTTATGTTAATGATTGATGATGAATTGAAAGATATTATGATTGTATAATAGTAGGAGGAGAATTTTATGAAAAAGGCATGTGTATTATTAGCAGAAGGTTTCGAAGAGGTTGAGGCATTAACTATATCTGATATTATAAGAAGAGCGGATATAGTTTGTGATTTAGTTTCGATGAATAAAGAATGTGTAACTTCTTCTCATGGAGTTACAATAAAAGCAGATAAGATCTTTAAGTCTGATATGGAATATGATCTAGTAGCACTTCCGGGTGGGATGCCTGGAGCAAAAAACTTAAAAGATGATGAAAGAGTTATAGAGTTTGTTAACAAGCATGATAAACAAGGTAAAATAATAGGTGCTATCTGTGCAGCTCCTATAGTACTTGGAAAAGCAGGATTAACAAATGAAAGAAATATAACTTCATATCCTGGATTTGAAGATGAACTTATAAATTGCAACTACAAAGAAGATAATGTTGTTGTTGATGGTAATATAATAACGAGTAGAGGTCCAGCAACAGCTATAGAATTTGCTTATAAGTTAATAGAAAAGCTGGGATACGATAAAGTAGAAGAATTAGCTAAGTCTATGTTATATAAATAATATATCAACACTCTACTAAAATATAGCAAAATATAAACAATCCACGATTTTATCCACTTTTTAACATGAAGTTTAAGTGAAGTTGTGGATTGTTTGTTATTATTTGTAAAAGGTGAGGGGATAAAATGAAAGAAAGATGGTTTGTAAAAAATATTAAAGCCGATTATAAGAATATATCTAAAAAATATGGTATTAGTGAATTAATAACTCGATTAATGATAAATAGAAATATTGTAGAAGAGGATACGATAAAAAATTATATAAATCCTATTTATAGTAACTTTCACGATCCATATAAGATGAAGGATATAGAAAAGGCTACTAAAATATTAAAAGAAAAAATAGATTCTAAAGAGAAAATTAGAATAATTGGTGATTATGATGTTGATGGAGTAATAAGTGTTTATATATTATATACAGCGCTTAAAAAATGTGGTGCCAATGTTGATTATGAAATACCTGACAGAATAAAAGATGGTTATGGTATAAATAAAAAAATAATACTTGAAGCTAAGAATGATGAAGTAGATACTTTATTAACATGCGATAATGGGATTTCTGCAATAGAACAGATAAAATATGCTAAAAAGTTAGGTATGACAGTGATAGTAACAGATCATCATGACATTCCTTTCGTTGAAGATGAAAAAGGAGATAGAACTTTTATATCATCAGAAGCAGATTCAATAATTAATCCTAAACAAATTGAGTGTGGATATAAATTTGATAAAATATGTGGTGCTGGTGTGGCATTTAAACTAATTGAAGTTTTATATGAAAAAATTAATATTTCTAAGGAAGAACTTTATAAGCTAATAGAATTTGTTGCCATAGCAACTGTGTGTGATGTTGTAGATTTAATTGATGAAAATAGGATATTTGTTAAAAATGGATTAAAGATGATAAACAATACTACCAATTTAGGATTAAAATATTTAATGAAAGAAACTAAGATGGATGGTAAGGAAATTTCAACTTATCATTTGGGTTTTGTTATAGGACCATGTATAAATGCATCAGGAAGATTAGATTCAGCTAAAAAGGGATTACGATTATTATTATGTGAAAATGAAGAGGAAGCTTTGAGTTTAGCAAAAGAGTTAGTTGAATTAAATGATGAAAGAAAAAGCATGACTAGCGATGGTGTGGAAAGGGCTGTAGAAATTATAGAAGGCAGTACTATGAAAGATGATAAGGTATTTGTTATATATATTCCTGAAGTTCATGAAAGTTTAGCAGGAATAATAGCAGGAAGAATAAGAGAAAGATATAATGTTCCTACAATAATTCTTACAAAAGCGGAAGATGATGTAAAAGGTTCTGGAAGATCAATAGAAGAATATAATATGTTTGAAGAATTGTTAAAATGTAAGGACTTATTAAATAAGTTTGGGGGGCATCCAATGGCTGCTGGGCTGTCTTTAGAAGAAAGTAATATAGACTTACTTAGAAAAGGACTTAATAGAAATACTAAATTAACAGAAGAAGAACTTATTCCTAAAGTAACAATTGATGTACCTTTGAGATTAGAAAATATTAATTATGATATGATAAATGATTTGGAGATTTTAGAGCCTTTTGGAAAGGGAAATTCTAAACCATTGTTTGGAGCAAAAAATATCAATGCGGTAAAAGCTATGGTACTTGGACAAAATAAAAACGTATTAAAAATAAAATTGAAAACTTCCAATGGAAGAGCAATAGAATCAATTTACTTTGGGGATATTGAAGAGTTTGAAGAATATATAACTAAGAAATATAATTATGAAGAACTGCAAAAATTATATGATGGGGAATTTAATTCAATAAATTTAGATCTAATATTTTATCCAAGCATAAATGAATACAATGGAAATATAAACATTCAAATAGTTATACAAAATTATAGATAAATTTTTATTATAAAAATATAAGTGAGTAGTTTTAAGATTAGCAATATTTAAAACACAGCTATTTTACAATTGAAAATGGATAAGTAGAAAAATACATTCCTACTTATCCATCTTTATAATAAAACTAATCACCTATTACCTGACAAACATTTTCTATAAGTGACTCTGTATAAGTGTCATATAAAAAATCTATATAGCTACCATTATCAGAATATTCACTTGTTTGGAAAATTTGATATTGAATATTATTAACTTTGTCGTTAATAGAATCCAATTTGCTTAGGATTTCCTTTAATTTACTTTTATCATCCATAATTAGCACTTCCTTTACCAAATTTTATTCTACCAAATTCTATTCTTAACAGCTTCCTTCTTAAGTTCTTGTCTAAAGTCAGGGTGAGCTATAGCGATTAAGCTATCAACTCTTTCTCTAATGCTTTTTCCACGAAGGTTAGCAACTCCATATTCAGTAACAACATATTGAACATCATTTCTAGAATATGTAATAGCTGCACCCATATAATGACTAGGTACAATACTAGAAATAGTACCATTCTTAGCAGTAGAGTATAGAGCGATTATAGATTTTCCACCAGGACTCATTTGTGCACCAATTCCTGTGTCAGTTTGTCCACCAGTTCCACTGTATTGTTTAAAGCCTAAGCTTTCAGAAGCACATTGACCAGTTAAATCTACAGAAAGAGATGTGTTTATAGATGTCATCTTATTGTTTTTAGCTAAAGTATAAGGATTATTTACATAAGAGCATCTCTTCATTTCAATACAAGGATTATCATCTAAAAAGTCATATAATCTTTGAGAACCGAATGCGAAAGCACCTATGATTTTATTTTTATGAAGAGTTTTCTTACTATTATTAACAACTCCAGCTTCAAATAAATCAACTACACCTTCAGTAATCATTTCAGTGTGTATTCCTAAGTCTTTCTTTGTCATTAATGATTTAGCAACAGCATTTGGAATTCCGCCAATTCCAAGTTGAATAGTAGCACCGTCATCTACTAAGTCTGCGATATATTGACCTATTATAAAATCCTTTTCAGAAGGTTCCTTAGGAGATAATTCTGGTATTTTTTCATTACTTTCATATAAGTAATCTACTTGGCTTATATGAACTGAAGTATCTCCAAATATTCTAGGTAAATTTTTGTTTACTTCGAATATAACTACATCTGCTTTTTCTAAAGAATCTCTTTCATATACAGTAGAAAGTGATAATGAGAAGAAACCATGCTTGTCCATTGGTGTAACAGCACCAACGAATATATTAGGTGTTTTATAATCAAGTCTATTGATACCAGCATATCTAAGATGAGTTGGTATATATGAAACTAAACCTGTTGAATGAGCTTTTCTAGCTGGTCCAGCAAAAAATGTAGATTCATTTACAAAGTGTCCAGCCATACTTGGGTCTGTATGATATTTATAATCTAAAGCACTAAGCATACTAACTACACTTACATTTTCTACTCTGTCTCTTATTTCATGAAGCTTTGACATGAACAATGTTGCTTCACAAGGTCCTAATGAAGTAACTATTTCATCGTTTGATTTTACAAGTGATAAAGCTTTTTCTACAGTTATAGTTTTGTTTTTTAATTGTTCTGAATAATTCATAAAAGTATCCTCCTAGCTAATGAATGTTATTTTATTAACAAATAAATTTATAAAAAAACGTTTGCTTTTGTAGTGTAAAAGTTATCAATATCTTATATAATATTCTTATATTATATTGTTGAATACTATATAATATAAATTTAATAATAACTAATTTTCTAGTAAATATATGATATTGATTAATATGTGTTATTTATATGCTTATATTGTCATAAATAATACAGTTTTTATATTGATAATATAAAAATATAAACCTATAAACAGCAATTAAAGTTTTTATTTAACTTTATAGGTATAATATACTACATTGTTAAATAAAAAACAATACTATTTTCAGAATATTTTCAGAATTTATTTAATATTTAGATATGTTTATGAAATTTTATGGTTTCTAATAGGAATACTAATCTTTATAAAACTCCATAATGAAAGGCACAAAAGAAAATATATAATTTTTAAACTTTAAAAAATTGAGATAAATAAAAATGACATAGAAATTAGTTGATAATTGAAAGCTAGGAGTAGAGAGTAAAAGAAAAAATCTTTGATAAAATTCTAAAATATATATTTTTAGAAAATTTTTAGATTTCAAACGAAACTCTGAACTCTCAACTTTCAATTTTCAACTAACAAATGTGGTCTAGACACTTTTTTATAGGAGTGTTAAATAGTTATAGATTATTTTCATATTGTTTTACCATTCTTTTAACCATTTCTCCACCAACGCTTCCGCATTGTTTTGAACTTAGGTCTCCATTATATTCTTTAAATGGTACACCCATTTCATTAGCAACTTCATTTTTGAATTGTGCTAACTTCCCTTTAGCTTCTGGAACTATAGGATTATTATATCCGCTGTTATTATTCATATTTATCACCTCCTTTATGTCTATAGCTTGTGTAAAAAATCCGATTTTATAATATATAAATTACGGTAAATAAGGATTTGATTAGTACATATAAATAAAAAGATAGAAGATGAAATATTTTATTTAAAGGCTCTATTTTAAATGAATATATCAGCACTCTGCTAAAACATAGGCTATTTAAAAGAATTAATTTAAAATATTTCTGATGAATTATAAACAATAAGTGTATTTTTATGGTGACTAATAGGAATTAATAGTTATAATGTATAAGTAGAATTATTATAATTAAAAAGTATTATATAGAATAATGTGATTTTAAAAAGATCATGTAATATAGATTAGAAAGAACTTCAACAAACAAATTGTGGCTTAGCTACTTTTGTTCTTAGTAATAATGAAAGGATGAGTTTTGGTGTATAAATATAAAGTAATAATGACAGGTGGAGGTACTGCGGGGCATGTAACACCTAATTTAGCTTTAGTACCAGCACTTAAAGAAAATGGATTTGAAGTTAAATATATTGGAAGTAAAAATGGGATAGAAAAAGAAATAATTAAAAATAATAATATTCCATATTTTCAGATATCATCAGGAAAGTTAAGACGATATTTTGATTTAAAAAACTTTACTGATCCTTTTAAAGTGTTAAAAGGAATTAAAGATGCAAACAAAATATTAAAGAAGGAAAAGCCAGATGTAGTATTTTCAAAAGGTGGCTTTGTAGCTGTTCCAGTTGTTATAGCTGCACATTTAAGAAAAATACCAGTTGTAGCACATGAATCTGACATGACTCCAGGTCTTGCTAATAAATTAAGTGCACCTTTTTGCAGCAAACTATGTGTAACTTTTAGAGAAAGTCTTAAATTTATAAAAGATAATAAAGGAGTACTTACAGGAAGTCCTATAAGAAATGAAATCTTACATGGAAGTAGAGAAGAAGGTCTAAAGATTTGTGGATTTAAACAAGAAAAAGAAGTGCTTTTAATAATGGGTGGAAGTTTAGGATCTAAAATAATCAATGATCAAATAAGAGGCAATTTAGATTTATTGTTGAGGGATTTTAATATTATTCATATTTGTGGAAATGGGAATTTAGATAATAATTTTCTAAATAAATCTGGTTATAAACAATTTGAATACGTATCAGAAGAATTACCACATTTAATGAATACAGCTGATTATATAATATCTAGAGCTGGAGCAAATTCAATATTTGAATTTTTAGCGTTAAGAAAACCAATGCTTTTAGTACCGCTTTCTAAAAAAGCTAGCAGAGGTGATCAAATCTTAAATGCAAATTCATTTAAAAAAGAGGGATATGCTTTAGTGTTAAATGAAGAAGAACTTATAAATGATACATTATGTAATAAGATTCTAGAATTAAAATCTAATAAAAAAACTATAATTAATGCAATGAATAATATGAATGGAAAAAATAGTATTGATTTAATTATAGAAGTGATATTAAAAAGTATTAAAGGATAAAAATATTCATAGATGTAAATATTTTAATGAATAAATTGGATAATTAATCAACTTTAGATAATCAAAACTTGCAAAAAAAATTATGTGATATATAATAAAGTGTGTAAGTTAATTTATAGTACAATTATAATGTACTATAATAATGACTATTTATTGTGTGTTGGAAGGAATGGTGCTATTTATGAAAAAAGTGTCAATCATTTACTGGAGTTGTGGTGGTAGTGTAGAAATACTTGCGAATATGATTGCGGATAGCGCTGAGGAATCTGGAGCAAAGGTAACTTTAAAACATGTTGCTGATGCGACTATTAATGATGTTTTAGAAGCAGATTCTGTAGCATTTGGAAGTCCTGCAATGGACCAAGATAATATAGAAGAACAGGAAATGCAACCATTTATTGATAGTTTAAAGGGTTTATCTATTGATAATAAAAAATGTATTTTGTTTGGGAGTCATGGATGGACAAATGATATGTTTATTAAATTATGGTCTAATACAATGAAATCATATGGATTTAATTGCATTGGAGAATTGGTTGTAAAAGAATTCCCAACAAAAGAAAATTTAGAAAATGCACAATTGCTAGGTAAAAAACTTGCTAAATAATAGTGTTTATTAAGTAAGTCATCAAGACTTACTTTTATAATATAATACATTGTTAAATTTTTAATTTAACATTTTTTTAATAATAGAAAGAAGGGGTCACGCGATGAGAAAAATGAAAACTATGGATGGTAATACTGCAGCAGCTCACGTATCTTATGCGTTCACAGAAGTAACTGCAATATATCCAATAACACCATCATCACCAATGGCAGAACATGTTGATGAATGGGTTGCACAAGGAAGAAAGAATATATTTGGACAAACTGTTAAAGTAATGGAAATGCAATCAGAAGCAGGTGCTGCTGGAGCAGTTCACGGTTCTTTACAAGCTGGAGCATTAACAACTACTTACACAGCTTCACAAGGTTTATTATTAATGATACCAAATATGTACAAGATATCAGGTGAAATGTTACCAGGAGTATTCCACGTTTCAGCTAGAGCTCTAGCTACATCTTCATTAAACATATTTGGAGATCACCAAGACGTTATGGCAGCAAGACAAACTGGATTTGCAATGCTTGCTGAAGGATCAGTTCAAGAAGTTATGGATTTATCAGCAGTAGCACATTTAACTGCTATAAAATCTAGAATTCCATTCTTAAACTTCTTTGATGGTTTTAGAACTTCTCACGAAATTCAAAAAATCGAAGTATTAGAATATGATGAGTTAGCTAAATTAGTTGACATGGATTCTGTTAAAGCTTTCAGAGCAAGAGCTTTAAATCCAGATCATCCTGTAACTAGAGGTACAGCTCAAAATGCTGATATTTACTTCCAAGAAAGAGAATCAGTAAATAAATTCTACAATGAGTTACCAGATATGGTTGAAAGCTATATGGCTGAAATCACTAAAATAACTGGTAGAGAATATCATTGTTTCGACTACTATGGTGCTAAAGATGCAGACAGAGTAGTTATAGCAATGGGTTCAGTAACAGATGTAGCTGAAGAAACTGTAGATTACTTAAATGCACATGGACAAAAAGTTGGTCTTGTTAAAGTAAGACTTTACAGACCATTCTCAGTTGAAAAATTAATAGCTGCTATTCCAAGCACTGTTAAGAAAATCGCTGTTTTAGATAAGACTAAAGAACCAGGTGCTGATGGAGAACCATTATACTTAGACATTAGAAATGCATTCTACGGAAAAGAAAATGCTCCTGTTATAATTGGCGGAAGATTTGGTTTAGGATCAAAAGATCCAAATCCAGCTCATATTGCTGCTGTTTATGATAACTTAGCAAAAGCTGAACCAAAGAATGGATTCACTATAGGAATCGTTGATGATATTACAAATACTTCATTAGAAGTAACTGAAGATATAGATGCTACTCCAGAAGGAACTACAGCTTGTAAGTTCTGGGGATTAGGATCAGATGGTACTGTTGGAGCAAACAAGAGTGCTATAAAGATCATTGGAGACCATACAGACATGTATGCTCAAGGATACTTCTTCTATGATTCAAAGAAATCAGGCGGAATTACAGTATCTCACTTAAGATTTGGTAAGAAGGCAATTAAGTCTCCATACTTAATCAACAAAGCAGATTTTGTATCTTGTTCTAATCAATCATACGTTCATAAATATAACGTATTAGAAGGATTAAAACCAGGAGCAACTTTCTTATTAAATACTATCTGGACTCCAGAAGAATTAGAAGAAAAGTTACCTGCTGCATATAAGAGATTTATGGCAAACAACAATATTAAGTTCTATACTTTAAATGCTGTTGCTATAGCTCAAGAAATAGGTCTTGGCGGAAGAATCAACATGATAATGCAATCAGCTTTCTTCAAGTTAGCTAACATTATCCCAGTTGAAGATGCTGTTAAATACTTAAAAGACTCAGTTGTAACTTCTTATGGTAAGAAGGGTGAAAAAGTTGTTAATATGAACAACGCAGCAATCGATAAGGGTGTTGAATCTATCGTTGAAATCAAGATTCCAGAAGCTTGGAAGACTGTTAAAGACGAAGAAGTAGCTCCACTTAAGAATGCTTCAGAATTCGTTAAGAATATAGTTGTTCCAATGAACAGACAAGAAGGAGATTCTCTTCCAGTTTCTGCTTTCGTTGGAATGGAAGATGGTACATTTGAAGCTGGTACTGCAGCATTCGAAAAGAGAGGAATTGCAGTTAATGTTCCTGTATGGGATGCTGAAAAATGTATTCAATGTAACCAATGTTCATTAGTATGTCCACATGCTTCTATAAGACCAATATTATTAAATGAAGCAGAAAAGAATGCTGCACCTGCTGATGCAACAATAGTTGATGCTAAAGCTCTTAAGAGTGAAGAAAAATTATTCTACACTATGGGTGTTGCACCACTAGATTGTTCTGGTTGTGGAAACTGTGCTCAAATTTGTCCTGCTCCAGGAAAAGCATTAGTTATGAAACCACAAGAAAGCCAACACAATCAAATCGAAGTTTGGGATTACTTAGTAGATGAAGTATCAGCTAAAAAGAACCCAATGAACAAAAATACAGTAAAGGGTAGCCAATTTGAGCAACCATTACTTGAATTCTCAGGAGCTTGTGCTGGTTGTGGAGAAACTCCATACGCTAAGCTTATAACTCAATTATTTGGAGATAGAATGATGATCGCTAATGCAACTGGATGTTCATCAATCTGGGGTGGATCTGCACCTTCAACTCCATATACTAAGAATAAAGAAGGACATGGTCCAGCTTGGGCTAACTCATTATTCGAAGATAATGCTGAATATGGATTAGGTATGTTCTTAGGAGTTAGAGCTATAAGAGAAAGAATCCAAGAAAGAGCAGAAGCTGCTATAGCTGCCAATGATCCAGCTAAAGCTGAATTACAAGATTGGTTAGATAACATGAACGAAGGTGCTGGAACTAGAGATAGAGCTACTAAATTAGTTGCTGCTTTAGAAAAATCTGGTACAGAAGCTGCTAAAGAAATTTTAGCTGAAAAAGACTACTTCGTTAAGAGATCTCAATGGATCTTCGGAGGAGACGGTTGGGCTTACGACATCGGATACGGTGGAGTTGACCACGTACTTGCTTCAGGAGAAGATGTAAATGTATTTGTATTTGATACAGAAGTTTACTCAAACACAGGTGGACAATCTTCTAAATCTACACCAACAGCTGCAATAGCTAAATTTGCTGCTGCAGGTAAGAGAACTAAGAAGAAAGACCTTGGAATGATGGCTATGACTTACGGTTACGTATATGTAGCTCAAATCAATATGGGAGCTGATAGAAATCAAGTTCTTAAAGCTATTGCAGAAGCAGAAGCTTACAAGGGACCATCATTAATCATAGCTTACGCTCCATGTATAAACCATGGAATTAAGCTTGGTATGAGTAACAGCCAATTAGAAGCTAAGAGAGCAACTGAATGTGGATACTGGGCAATGTACAGATTCAACCCAGAATTAAAGGGAACTAAGAACCCATTCACATTAGATTCTAAAGCTCCAACTGCTGACTTTAAAGAATTCTTAATGGGTGAAGTAAGATACGCTTCACTTGCTAAAGCATTCCCAGAAGCTGCAGAAGCATTATTTGAAAAGACTTACACTGATGCAATGGAAAGATTAGAAGGATACAAGAAATTAGCTGAACAATAGAATTATGTTTAGTAAGTTTTAATAAAAAAGGGTGACCATAAGAAGTGGTCATCCTTTTTTTGTGTTTACCCCTGGGGTGTAAAATTTTACAGGTACAAGTTTAAATTGTGCTTAATAATAAAAAATAGCTAAAAAATAAATAATTTTTATTTGGGGTTTTAATTTTAGTCATTTAAGGGTAGAATTAGTATGGAAGAAAGCAACAGTTGTTAGCAAGGAGGATAATTAAATTATGGATAAAGATTTAGAAAAATGTGGATGTGGAGAACACGACACTTGTGGATGCGGTGGACACGATCATGATCATGAAGGTTGTGGATGTGGAGACCATGATCATGAAGGCTGTGGATGCGGATGTGGAGAAGAAGAATCTTTCGTTGTAGATTTAGAAGACGATAACGGAAATGTAGTTTCATGTCCAATCGTTGATGCATTCGAAGTTGAAGGAAAAGAATACGTATTAGCTGAAAATGCTGAAGATGGTTCAATGTATCTTTTTAGAGTTGATGGAGAAGAACTTGTAGTTCCTGACGAAGAAGAATTCGACAGAGTATCAGCTTATTATCAAGAATCAGTAGGATCAGAAGAATAAGTCACATTTAAAAAAATAATACCTCAGTATACGTGTATATTTGATCTATTATTTTCTTATATGTTCCTATAATATTTTTATAGACTTTAGTAACATTACTAAAGTCTATTTTATTATTTAGAGAATTAATATTACATGCACTGCGTTTAGAAAGGGTGTATGGCTAAAAGAACCGACGAATCTAAAGTCGCTTTGACGATTTTTTTAATTTACAACTCAAAGTATTAATGTTATATTTTATTGTATATAATATTAATACTAATGCATAATATGTAATAAATGGGGGAAAGAAAAATGGAACTATCTAAAAAAGCAGAAAATATTAGTCCATCAATTACTTTGGAAATTACAGCAAAAGCAAAGGCATTAAAAAATGAGGGCGTAGATGTGGTTAGTTTTGGAGCAGGAGAACCTGATTTCAATACACCACAAAATATTATCAATGCTGCTATAAAAGCTATGGAGGAAGGTAAAACAAAGTATACTCCAGCAGGTGGAATATTAGAATTAAAAGAAGTTATTTGTGAAAAGTTTAAGAAAGATAATAATTTAGAATATAAACCAAGTCAAATAACTATATCTACAGGTGCAAAACAATGTTTAGCTAATGTATTTATGGCAATTTTAAATCCTGGAGACGAAGTGCTTATTCCTGTACCTTATTGGGTAAGCTATCCTGAACTTGTTAAATTAGCAGATGGAGTCCCCGTTTTTGTAGAGACTATAAAAGAAAACAATTATAAATATACAATAGAAGATTTAGAAAAATGTGTTACTAGTAAGACAAAAGCAATATTATTAAATAGTCCTAATAATCCAACAGGAACTATTTATCATGAAGAAGAACTTAAAGAAATTGCGGATTTTGCTAAAAGACATGATTTATTTATAATTTCAGATGAAATATATGAAAAATTAATATATGATAATGAAGAACATATAAGTATAGCAAGTTTAAATGAAGATTCATATAAAAGAACAATAGTTATAAATGGAGTATCAAAAACATATGCTATGACAGGTTGGAGACTAGGATATGTTGCTGCTGATGAAAAAATAACTAAACTTATGACTAGTATTCAAAGTCATATGACATCAAATGTTAACTCTATAACTCAATATGCTTCAATAGAAGCTCTTACTGGTTCTGAAGAAGAAGTAGATAAGATGGTGAAGGAGTTTGAGAGTAGAAGAAACTTTATGCTAGATAAATTAAGCAAAATAGATGAGCTTTCAATTTTAAGACCGAATGGTGCATTTTATATAATGGTTAATATAGAAAAATATTTAAATACCACTTTTAAAGGGCATAATATAATTAATTCAGTTGAATTTTCAAAGGTACTTTTAGAAGAAGAAAAAGTGGCTGTTATACCAGGTAGTGGATTTGGATTAGAAAATTATATAAGACTATCATATGCAACATCAATGGATATAATAGAAAAGGGGATAGATAGATTATCTATATTCTTAAGTAAAATAAAGTAGATAGATTTTAATATAGTAATATTTAAAAAAACCTCTTGTTGAAAACATGGGGTTTTTTTGAAGAAAATTATTATATAGAATCTTTCTAGGCTAAAGGGGTGATAAAATCTAAGATTATAGAGGGGTGGAATTAAGAGGTGAGAACTATCAACTCTTAGCTCTTAACTTTAAACTAACAAAGCGTGTTTTATAGCAATTATAATTAAGGAGAAAGAATTTGGATATGAAAAAAATTGCAATTTTTGATATAGATTATACAATTACAAAAAAAGAAACACTTATGGAGTTTTTTAAGTATTATATAAAGAAAGATATAAAGGCTATTAGATTTTTACCAAGAGCACTATACTGTGGAATAATGTATTTATTGAAATTTTATGATGAAAAAATGGTGAAAGAGAAGTTCTTAAAGTTTATAGATGGAATAAGTGAAGATGAATTAGATAAAGTTGTTGAAAGTTTTTATACAGAAAAACTAAGCAATCTTTTATATAGTGATGCTATGGATATGATGAAAAAACTTAAATCTGAAGGGTATGATATATATTTAATATCAGCATCACCTGAATTTTATATAAATAAATTTTATAGTGTTAAAGAAGTGGATAGAGTAATAGGAACTAAATTTAAATTTAGTGATGGAAAGTTCTTAAGGCAAATGGATGGATTTAACTGTAAAGGTGAAGAAAAGGTAAGAAGATTAAAAGAGGTACTTAAAGAAGAAAAAATAGATGTGGATTTTAAAGAGTCATATATGTTTTCAGATTCATTATCAGATAAACCACTTTTAGATTTGGTTGGAAAGCCATATCTGATTAATTATAAGAAAAATCATGATATAGAAATATTAAGGTGGAAATAATTTCCGGTATAGAAGGGGCATGTAGTATGGAAGCAATTAATAAATTTTTTGTTGAAAACTCTAAGATAAAAGGAATAAATAGTTTAAAAGATATTGAAACATCAGGAAAAGTGATATATGAAGTTCTAAGAATAATCCATGGAAAGCCATTATTTTTAGAAAATCATTTATTGAGAATGGAGAACTCATTTAAACTTATAAATGTTGATTGTTGTTTAGAAAATTTTAAAATAAGAAAAGATATAGAAAATTTAGTTAGAGAAAATGAGAAATTAGAGGGGAATGTAAAAATCACCTATAATGTAAATGAAAAAGTAATGAGAATATTCTTTATTAATCATTCATATCCAAATGAAAAAATGTATCAAAATGGAGTAAAAACTATTTTATATTTTGGTGAAAGAGATAATCCAAATGCAAAAATAGTTAATTTAAGCTTTAGAGAAAAAGTAAATATTAAAATAAAAGAAAGTAATGCGTATGAGGCTATATTAGTCGACAGAAATGGATATATAACTGAAGGCAGTAAATCAAATATATTTATGATAAAGGATGATGTTTTATTAACATCACCAGTTAAAGCAGTGTTACCTGGAGTAACTAGAGGAGAAATAATAGATATAGCTATTGAAAATGGCATAAAGGTAGAAGAGGTGAGTTATAAATACTCTGATATAAAAAAGTTAGATGGTATGTTTATATCAGGAACATCTCCAAAAATATTGCCAATAAATCAAGTTGATTCAATAAAGATAAAAAATAATGAAATTATTAACAAGCTGATTAAATATTATAATAATAAGATTATTAGTTACATTAAAAGTAATTAATTACAGTGTATTATATATAAAATTATTTTCCTATATGATATACTAAAAAAAAGATTATTTTTTATAGGGGTTGAATTTTATGAGTTTAATATTTTCAGCTACAACATTAGAAGGATGTCTTGAAAAAGCATCAAATGAATTAAAAGTACCAAAAGAGTGCTTAGAATATACTATTATTGCTCAAAAAAATATTTTTTTTAAGAAAAAAGTAAAAATAGAAGTTTCTAAAGTTAATGAAATTAATAAAATTAATAAAATTAATGACTTAACAGTAGATGAAAAATTGAGTAATAAAGAAAATGAAACTCATAAAGGGATAAAAGTAGAAAATGGGGAAATAATAATTGAAAACTTAGACTATGAATCTAATGAAACTGTAATGATACATCCATGTAATGGAATTAAACTTTTAATAAATGGAGAAGAATGTACATCAAAAACAGCAGTTACTGCTTTAGATAATATAGAAGTTAAATATGTGACAAAAGAAAGTAGTAGAAAAATAGATATAACTACTTCAGAAGAGAAAATGGAAGCATATATAACAATAAATTATTTTCCTGAATATTCCTTTGAGTTAGTCGATAAATCATGTTGTAGAGATCTTAAATTAGAAACAAAAAAGAAAAAAGGTGAATATCCACCTAAATATACCTATGATGAACTATTAACAATTTTAAAAGAGAATAATATTGTTTATGGATTACTAAATGATAGAATAAAGGAAATAAGTAAAGATGATTGCGTTAGCAATGAATTAATTGCTCAAGGTGATAAAGTTGTAGAAGATATTCCTGATACAGTTAAAGTATTTTTTGAAAGTGATAAAAAGAAAATTTTAAAAGATGAAAATGCAAAGATAGATTATAGAAATATGTATTCAATATCTAATATAAGCGCTGGACAGATACTAGCAGAAAAAGTAGAAGGGATACAAGGTAAAGATGGAAAGAATATCTTTGGAAAAGAAATCAAGAGAAAAACAACGAAAAAAATAAATATAAAAATTGGTTCTGGATGTAAGCTAGAGGAGAACAAAGTTATTTCAACAATAGAAGGAAGACCATCATGTAAATCTGGAGTTTACAGTGTCAATAAAATATATGAATTAAAAGATGTAGATATAAAAACTGGGAACATAGATTTTATTGGAGATGTTGAAATAAGTGGAAGCATAAAGAGTGGAACGCAAGTAAAAGCAGGAAATTCAGTAACAGTAAGAAAAAATGTAGAAGAAGCGACTATCATAGCAAGTGGACAAGTTAACATATATGCCAATATACTGAATTCAAAAGTAAGTGCAGGCGCAAATGATATTGATAAAAAAAAGCATTTAGAAATATTAAAACAGTACGATAGTATAATAGAGTCTTTAATTAGTTACACAAAACAAATAAAAGATAAGAATATTTTAGATAATAATCAATCAGATGGAGAAATTATTAAAATATTAATAGAAAGCAAATTTAAAAATATTCCTAGATTATCAATGCTTATAGTAAGTTTTGAGAAAAATAATAGCTCAACTGATAATGATATGATAGCTTTTATTAGAAAAAAAATTCTAGGATTAGGTCCTATAAAAATAAAAAAATATTCTGAGCTTTATGAGCTGAAAGATATGATAGTAAATGAAATAGAAGTATTAGAAGAAGAAATAGTTATTCCAGTAGATGTGTATATGGACTATGCTCAAGACTCTACAATAGAAGCATCTGGTAGTATATTTATAACTGGAAAAGGACAATATGTATCGAAAATAACATCTTTAAACAGTATTGAATTTACACAAGCTGGAGCAGTGTGTAGGGGTGGAATACTACATGCCAAAGATGAAATTAAGTTAAAGACTGTTGGAAGTATAGCTGGCGTACTTACTAGGTTAGAAGTATCTAAAAAAGGAGTTATAACAGCAGATATAGCATATCAAAATACAGTTTTTTGTTTTGGTGAAAAACAATTTACATTAGATGTAGCATCAAAAAATGTAAAAGCGTATTTAGGAAAAGATGGAATGATAGTAGTAGATAAATTTCTATTGTAGGAGGTCAAGGTATAATGTCAATGAATGAAATGAAGATATTAATATTTGGTTTGAATAATGAATATTATGCTTCTGATATAAAAGATATAGAAAGAATTTTAGGATATGAAGAACCAACAATTCTTCCAGATTCACCTAGATTTGTAAAAGGGGTTATTAATTATCAAGAAAGCATATTACCTATAATAAGCTTATCAACAAAGTTTAATCTAGGAAATGATGAACAATCAGAAGAAAAAAAAATAATAGTTGTAAAAAAAGACAATAACAAGTTTGGAATAATTGTAGAAAATGTTTATGAAGTAAAAGATATTGATAGTAAATTAATAGAGGTTTCTCCTGAAATAACAACTACATTATCAAGAAGTTATATTAATGGTTTGATAAGATTAGATAAGAATATAGTAATACTTTTAGATGTAGATAAAATTTTATCTATAGAGGAAGAACAAAGTATATTTTAGGGGGTAAAATGGAGAATACAGACGTTAAAGTTGGAATAGCAGATTTAAATCTAGTATCTTCACCAGGTAAAATAATGACAATAGGCTTAGGCTCATGCATAGGGATAGCATTATATGATAGAAGAAGCAAGCTAGCAGGATTATCTCATATAATGCTTCCTGATAGCACACAATTTAAAAATGTGACAAATCCAATGAAATTTGCTGATTTAGCAATTCCGTTGTTAATAAAAAAAATGGAAGCAAAAGGTTGTCAAAAGAGGAATTTAATAGCTAAAATAGCTGGTGGAGCTTCTATGTTTAGTTTTTCAGACAAAAGTATGGTTGGTGACATAGGAAAGAGAAATATACAAGCTGTAAAGAAATCATTAAGTGAAGAAAGAATTCAAATAATTGCCGAAGATGTAGGCGGAAACAAAGGAAGAACCATGATTTTAGATGCTTTAGATGGCAAAGTTACACTAAAAATAGTGGGGATAGGAATTGTGGAATTATAAAGAGGTGAATACATTGAGTAAAATAAAAGTTATAGTTGTTGATGACTCTGCTTTCATGAGAAAAATGATATCAGAAATAATAGAAGAAGACAATGAAATAGAAGTTGTAGCTAAATTAAGAAACGGAAAAGAACTTATTGAAAAAGTTGATAAGTTTAATCCAGATATTATAACATTGGATTTAGAAATGCCTGAAATGGATGGATTAGAAACATTAAAAGAATTACATAAAAAAAATAAGAACTATTCAATAATAATGTTAAGTAGTTTGACAACAAAAGGTTCAGAAAAAACAATGGAATGTTTAGAAAATGGAGCAATTGATTTTGTTACTAAACCATCAGGAAGTATATCTTTAGACATAAGAAAAGTTCAAGAAAATCTTATTGAAAAAATTAAGAGTATATCTAAAAGAGGTATAAGAATTAGAACAAGCAATAAATCAATAGATACTTCTAAGACTATAATAAAAAATACTAATTTGTATAACGACACAAAAGTAAAAGATTTTAAAAAATCTGAACATATAAATATGGTTACAATTAAAAATAAGAGAATTGATGCTATTGTTATTGGTGCATCTACTGGTGGTCCTAAGGCACTTCAACAATTATTAACTAAGTTTGAAGCAAATATTGGAGTACCAATATTTGTTGTTCAACATATGCCACAAGGATTCACAAAAGCTTTTTCTGAGAGATTAGATAAGATATGTAATCTTAAAGTCGTAGAGGGTGAAGAAGGCTTAAAAATAGAAAGTAATGTGATATATATTGCTAAGGGTGGTTATCATATGACCGTTGGTACAGATGGGAAAATTCATCTTAATGAGGAAGATCCAATATGGGGAGTTAGACCAGCTGTAGATAAACTTTTTGATTCAGCTATAAAAGCATACAGAGGTAATTTAATATCTGTAGTTTTAACAGGAATGGGTAGAGATGGAGCTAAAGGTACAAGCAATATAAAAGATTATGGTGGAATTACAATATCAGAAGATGAATCAACTTGTACTATTTACGGAATGCCTAAAGCTGCATTTGAAACAGGTAAAGTAGATTTAGTTTTACCACTTAATAATATATGTGATGAAGTAACTAAAATTGTAAAAAAACGTTAGGAGGAAAGTATGGATTTTAATGGTTTTCATAAATGGGTTCATAAAGAATTAGGTATAAATTTATCAGCATATAAACCAGATCAACTTAATAGAAGAATTGATAGCTTGATGAGTAGAGTTGGAATTAAATCTTTGGATGAATACACTAAAGTTATAAAAAGTGATCCAGTTCAAAGACAAAAGTTTTTAGATTTTATAACAATAAATGTTACAGAGTTTTTTAGAAATCCAGAATTATTTGATGATTTAGAAAAGAGAATAACAAAAGATTTATTACCTAATAATCCTAATTTAAAAATTTGGAGTGCTGCATGTTCAATTGGTTGTGAACCTTATACTATCTCAATGATGTTAGATAAAATAGCTCCAAGAGGAAGACACAACATAATTGCTACAGATATAGATAATACAATTTTATCTAAAGCTAAAATAGGTGAATATACTAATAATGAAATAAAAAACATTAAAAATCAGGATTTAAGTAAATATTTTGAGAATAAGGGCGATAAATACTATATAAGTAATAAAATCAAATCAATGGTTACTTTTAAGAAGCATGATTTGATTTTAGATAGATATGATACTAACTTTGATTTAATAATCTGTAGAAATGTTGTTATTTATTTTAATAATGATACTAAAGAGAATATTTATAGAAGATTTAGTAATTCATTAAAAAAAGGTGGACTTTTATTTGTTGGTGCTACTGAAAGCATTTATAATTATAAAGAATATGGTTTTGAAAAAGCATCTACCTTTATTTATAAAAAGATATAAGGAGGGATAATATGGATACATCTCAATATATGACTATGTTTTTAGAAGAATCTTTAGATAATCTTCAAACTTTGAATGAATCACTTTTAGATTTAGAACAAAATCCAGAAGACAATGATAAGGTTAATGAAATATTTAGAGTAGCACATACAATTAAAGGTATGGCTGCCACTATGGGATTTAATGATGTTGCAGAGTTAACTCATAAAATGGAAGATGTATTAGCTAAATTTAGAGATGGAGAGTTAAATGTAACTCAACAAGTTGTAACTGTGCTATTTGATTGCTTAGATACATTAGAAAGAATGATAGATAATATTCAAAGTTCTTCAGAAGAAAGTGTAGATATAGAAGATATTATAAAAGCACTAGAAAATATATCAATTAAAAAAGAAACTGAAAATGTAGAAATTTCAACAGAAGTTGAAATTAAAGATATTGTTGATAAGGACTCTTCGTTTGAATTAAATGAATATGATTTATCAGTAATTAAACAAGCAAAAGAAAAAGAATTCAATGTAATGGAAGTAAAAATCAAGATAAATGAACATACACTACTTAAATCAGCAAGAGCTTTTTTAATTGTAAAAGATCTTGAAGATCATGGTGAAATCTTAAAATCTAAGCCTTCAACTGAGGAAATAGAAAATGAAGACTTTGATTTAGATTTAAGCTTTATCTTAGTAACACATAATACAATTGAAGAAATAACTAACATAGTAACTAATATATCAGAAGTTGAAAAAGTTGAAGTTTCTATGGTGGAAATCAATAATGAGATTTTAGCTAAAGAAATAGAAGAAAATGAACAAAAAAAATCTGAACCTATAACTCAAGAAGTTAAGGAAAATAAGCCAGCACCTAAAGCTGAAAGTAGAGCAAAGAAAACAAATTCAGTTAAAAAAGATTCTAAAAAAGCTCATCAATCAGTAAGAGTTGATCTAGTAAGAATTGATAACTTAATGAATATGGTTTCAGAGCTTGTTATTTATAGGACAAGGCTTGAACAAATAGTAATGGATCATAAATCACCAGAATTGAATGAGACATTAGAACAAGTAGGAAGAACAACTTCTGATCTTCAAGATTTAGTTATGAAAATTAGAATGCTTCCATTAGATACTGTATTTAATAGATTCCCAAGAATGATAAGAGATGTCTCAATAGAATTAGATAAGGAGATAAACTTTATCATAGAGGGTGCTGAAACTGAATTAGATAGAACTGTTATAGATGAAATTGGTGAACCATTAATACATTTATTAAGAAATGCTGCAGATCATGGTGTTGAATCTAAAGAAGATAGAATTGCAGCAGGAAAAAATCCAGTTGGTACAGTTAAATTAGTTGCGTATCAAGAAGGAACTAAAGCACTTATAAAAGTAGTAGATGACGGTGCTGGAATAAATGTTGAAAGAGTAAAAGCTAAAGCAGAAGAAAAGGGAATAAATACTGAAGGATTGTCAGACAATGATATTAAGAATTTAATCTTTGCTCAAGGTTTTAGTACTAATGAAGTTGTTACAGATATATCTGGAAGAGGAGTTGGAATGGATGTTGTTAAAACAAAGATTTCATCTCTAGGTGGTACAGTAGATGTATTTAGTAAAGAGGGTGAAGGCTCAACATTTGTAATAAAACTTCCGTTAACATTACAAATAATACAAGCTTTACTTGTAAAGATAGGGGAAGAAACTCTTGCCATATCTTTAGGATTTATTGATAGGGTAATAGATTATAAAGAAGAAAATATAAAGACAAGTAATGGAAGAGAAGTTATAATTTATAGAGAAAATGTAATTCCGTTAGTAAGACTTAATGAAACATTAGATATTGAGGCTGGTGAAACTGAAAAGAAATTTGTTATAATAGTAAACGTTGGTGATAAAACTATAGGTTTACTAGTAGACTCATTACTTGGTCAACAAGAAATCGTAATTAAGCCTCTTGGTGAAACATTAAAGGGATTAGATCAGTACATTGGAGCAACTATATTAGGTAATGGCTTAGTTACTTTAATATTAGATGTGGGAGCATTATTATAGTATAATTTTATAGGAGGTATGAAATGGAATATGCCAACTTCAATAGTATGCAATTAGATGCACTAAAAGAAGTATCTAATATTGGTGCTGGAAATGCTGCAACTGCTCTTTCGGTAATGATATCTGAAAAAATAGATATGACAGTACCATCAGTAAATATAGTAAAACTTGAAGATATTATTGAATTGAATAGTGAAGAAGAAGTTGCAGGGATTGTTATTAGAGTACTTGGAGATATTTCAGGGAATATTCTTTTAATTTTTAATGCCAATAGAGCTAAAACTATGATTGAAAGATTAGCAGGTTGTGAGGAAGAAATTACTAGTGAACTAGGAAAATCAGTTTTATGTGAAATAACTAACATAATTACAGGGTCATATATGAATGCAATAGCTGAGTTCACTAATCTTAAGATAATTCCATCAGTTCCTGCAGTTGCATATGATATGATTAGTGCAATTTTAACAACAACATTCATAGAATCTTGTCAATATGAAGAAAATATACTTGACATAGAGACAGTTTTCTTAGATGATACTCAAGAGGAGATTGGAGCACATTTTTATTATGTTCCAATGCCGGGCTCATTAGAGAAAATATTAAAATCAATTGGAGTAAATTAATTTTGGAGGGAGATTTAAATGGCTAAAGTTTTAATAGTAGACGATGCAGCGTTTATGAGAATGATGATAAAGGATATATTAGAAAAGAATGATTTCGAAATAGTTGGAGAAGCAAGTAACGGTGCAGTAGCAGTAGAAATGTATAAGAAAGAGAAACCAGATGTTGTAACAATGGATATAACAATGCCTGATGTTGATGGTATTGAAGCAGTTAAACAAATAAAAGAATTTGATCCAAGTGCAAAAATAATAATGTGTTCTGCAATGGGACAACAATCTATGGTTATGGAGGCAATAAGAGCAGGAGCAAAAGATTTTATAGTAAAACCATTCCAAGCTGATAGAGTATTAGAAGCAATAAAAAAAGTACTTGGTTAAAATGCAAGTATGGGGGTGTATTAAATGCAGATAGTAGTATTTAAACTAGGAAATGAATATTTTGCTGTTGAAACAGAACGTGTTCAAAGTATAAATGATATGATGGGTATAACTAGAGTGCCAAAAGCACCTAGTTATATCAAAGGATTAATAAACTTAAGAGGAAGTATAAAATCACTTGTTGATATAAATCTGTTATTAAATGTTGACTCAAGTGCCAAACAAAATAACATAATAATATTGACTGTTAAGGAAGAAGAAATCGGAATATCAGTTGATGAAGTTGACGAAGTGTTAGATATAGAAGAAAAAGATATACAAAGATTAGATGAAAATAATGGACCAGATTATGTAAAAGGAATTGTAGATTATAACGACAAACTTCTAACAATAATAAACATTGATAAGTTATTAAATTAGTAATGAAATGAGGGATAAAAAAATGGCAGATGTTTTATCACAAAGTGAAATAGATGCCTTGTTATCTGCTTTATCTACAGGTGAGTTAGAACCAGAGACCGTACCTAAGGACGAGGAAAAACATAAAATAAAGTTATATGATTTTAAAAGTCCGCAAAAATTCTCTAAAGATCACATAAGAACTTTAGAACTAATTCATGATAACTTTGCAAGAATAACTTCAAATTATTTAACAGGACAAATAAGGAAGAATGTTAAAGTCAAAATAGAAACTGTAGAACAGATAACCTATGAGGAATTTATACATTCCGTACAAAATCCTACTATCATCACTATATTTAAAATGCCCCCTTTAACAGGATCAATTATATTTGAAACAAACCCTAAATTGTCATTTCAAATAATAGATATTTTACTTGGGGGAAGTGGAGATAGGAAAATAGGTAATAAAGAATTTTCAGACATAGATAAGAATATAATAAGACAAGTTACTACTGGAATGATCAGTAATCTAAAATTAGCATGGGAAGATATTTTAAATGTAAGTCCTGAGGTAGAAGGAATAGAAACAAATCCAGCAATAAATCAAACATTAGCGCCAAATGAACCAGTAGCCCTTATTACATTTTCTGTAGAATTTGGAGAACACAGTACATTTATGAATATGTGTATTCCATATTTAAGTATAGAGAAAGTATTAGACAAATTAGTAGTACAATATTGGTTCCAAAACGATGATGAAACATTAATTGCGGAATCAAGAGTTAAAATGGAAGAAGGAATCCAAAAGGTTGATATTGAAGTATTTGCAGAACTTGGCAATACAAGTATCATAGTAGATGATTTCTTGAAATTAACTAAGGGCGATATTATTAAGCTTGACAATAAGAGCTCTTCACCTATAAAGGTATATGTAGGAAATGAAGAATGTTACTACGCTAAACCTGGTGTATCAGGGAAAAATATGGGTGTTGCTATTTTAGATATAATAGATAAGGAAGTGAAAGAGTATGAGTAATAGTTTTCTATCGCAAGAAGAAATAAATGCGCTTCTAGCAGGAGAACTTGGTAATGAAGAAACGCAAGAAGTTCCTCAAGATAATGGGAATACAGAAAAATTGACTGATATTGAAAAAGACCTGTTAGGGGAAATAGGAAATATATCCATGGGATCAGCTTCTACAGCTCTTTATCAAATTATTAATCAAAACGTAAATATAACAACACCTATAGTTTCCTTAACAACATTAGAAGATATGAAGGCTTCTTTTGAAACTCCTAACATAGTTTTAGATGTTGAATACACAGAGGGAATAATAGGAAGAAATATATTGGTTATGAAGACAGATGATGCAGCTGTAATAGCAAATCTGATGATGGGTGGAGATGGTAAGGTTGCCGAAAATCCTGAATTATCAGAAATAGAAGTTAGTGCTGTTCAAGAAGCAATGAATCAAATGATAGGTTCAGCAGCAACTTCCATGGCAACAATGTTTTCACGTAGAGTAGATATATCTCCTCCAAAATCAAAGTTGTGGAAAGAAAAAGAGGAACCTATTACAGACACTTTATCAGAAGATGAGGAAATAGTAAGAGTTTCATTTAGATTAATAATAGGAGATCTTGTTGATAGTAATATAATGCAAATATTACCATTGAATACGGCTAAAAAGATAGTTTCTATAATGATGGGTCAAGAAGATAATAATAGTAAAGTTAGTGAGCCAGCAAAGGTTGTAGAAGAAAAACCAGTAGTTCAAGCAACTACGCAAAAGACAGCTACTCCTCAGCCAGCACCACAACCAATCCAAGCGAAACCTATAGTAGAACAACCAAGGGTGCAACAACAATCAGTAGAAGTGCATGAAGCAGCTTTTGAAACACTAGTTCCAGGAGATACTTCACAAACACCTAAGAATATAGACTTAATTTTAGATGTTCCATTAGATATATCTGTTGTTTTAGGTAGAACCAAAAAGAGCATAAAAGATATATTAAACTTAAGTACTGGATCTTTAGTTGAATTAGATAAATTAGCAGAAGAACCAGTCGAAATATTAGTTAATGGAAAGAAAATAGCTTATGGTGAAGTTGTTGTTGTTGATGAAAATTTTGGTGTAAGAATAACAAGTATAGTAAGTAATGCTGAAAGAATAAGATCTCTTAGATAATTAAGAGTAATTGAAAATATATGGAGATATAATTAATAGTATATAATTTTGGTATCAAAAGTTATATAAATTAATTATATCTCTATTTTCAGTGTAACTTTGGAATTGTTATTTATTTTCATATGCCTTAAATAAAATTAGTAGTATAATTTTAATATCAGAAAAATTAAGAAACGTAGTGTCTTAATAAAATTATTTTATTATTAAATATTTGTAAAAAAGATTTCACATTTGTAAATGAGAGAAATACTTATATTATTAAGGTATTAATTTGTTAAAAATAACTAAACTTAATATATAAGAGTACGATAATAAAAGAAGAAAGATGAGAAAGATAAGATTGTGGAGGTAAAAGAAATATGAGTATTAATAGAATTAATGCACATTCTGCAGTGAATATATATAATTCTAATAAAAACATTAATAAAGTTGAAAAAGCTAATAAAGTTGAAACAAGAGATAGAATAGAGATTTCAGCACTTGGAAAATCTATAAAAGATTACTCTTTGGAAAATAATATAGATAATGCTAAAAAAGTAGCA
The DNA here is from genome assembly GCF_031344075.1 of Clostridium aquiflavi. Lineage (NCBI taxonomy): Bacteria > Bacillati > Bacillota > Clostridia > Eubacteriales > Clostridiaceae > Clostridium > Clostridium aquiflavi. Next base: position 47,202 of record NZ_JAVJAN010000007.1, on the reverse strand, counting down.
GAAATTAAAGAAAAGATACAAAATGGTACTTATAAAATAGATTCTAAATTAACTGCAAAGAGTATATTAGAAGCTATAAAGGAGAATAAAAAATAGATAATGATAAACAAACTAACAGAGATAATAGAAAATGAAGAAAATGCATTAAGAGAATTATTGGGTCTGTTTGAAGTACAATATAAAATGATAATGGAAAAAGATGTGTTTGGATTAGAAGGATTAGTTGACAAGTTGAATGAATGTAATAAAAAAATAGCTGGTGAAGAAGTAAAAAGAAGACAACTAATCGGAAAACAAAGTATCAAAGATATATTAAACACAGCTAATGATGAAAAATTGTATAAATCATATGATAAAATTCAAAAAACATTGAAAGATTTAACATTTCAAAAAGAAACTAATGAAATGCTATTAAAACAACAAATAATGTTTAATAATCAAATGTTAAACATTATGAACCCTAATAGGGAAATGAAGACTTATAACTCTTATGGTAATTTGAGAAGATAATACTCAAAAGAGTGTAAGTCTTTTTAATTATAGCTTATATTTTAGTAAGATGTTTATATATGCCACTTTACATATGGGATATATAAACATATATTCAAAATATAGATAATTAAAAACATGGATGGGGAATAAAAAAGACATGGATGTAGGAATTTTGAAAGGTAGGAATATGAATGGCAGGATTATTTGATACATTTAATGTGGGAAAAAGAGGGTTAAATGTACAACAAGGAGCAATAAATACAACGTCTCATAATATTGCAAATGCAAATACGGTTGGATTTTCAAGACAAAGGGCAGTAGCAACAACTACAAGACCTTTTGGAGGAATGTCTAGATTTGATACGTGTACAGTAGGACAAGTTGGTACAGGAGCAGAAATTTCATCAATAGAAAGAATAAGAGATTCTTTTATTGATTTTCAAGTAAGACATGAAAAGGGTAAGCTTGGAAATTATGATGTTCAAGATAAATTTTTATACAGCGTAGAAAACATATTTGGAGAACCTTCTGATTCAGGAATACAAGAATTATTAGGAGAATTTTTTGATTCATTCCAAGAATTATCTAAAAAGCCACATGATTCATCAACTAAAACCATAGCACTTCAAAAAGCATCATCATTATCAGATGCATTAAATAATACTTATACGCAACTTAATAAACAATTAGGTGATGCGCAAGAATTATTACAAGTTAATATTAAGGATGTAAATAATTATTTAGATCAAATAAATGAACTAAATAAGCAAATAGCAAGTGTATGTGCGGTTGGTCAAAAACCTAACGATTTAATGGATGCAAGAGACAATCTTTTAGATGAGTTAAGTTATAAATTTGGAATAACAGTTGATAGAAAAGAAAAAGAAGCTATAGATTTAAAATTAGAAGGATATCAAAATGATAAAAATCCTGTTAACAATTTAGTTAATTCAAGCCCAACAGATGAAAGATACACTAGATTTTCTTATGTTAAGAATGCCGAAGTAGAAAAGGATGCTGCTGGAAAGGTTACAGTTAAATTACAGTATCATCCACTAGGAAATTTAAATGCTAAAGAGCAAACTGTTACAATTGAGTGTGCAGACGAAACTGAAGCAAAGAAAATTGCAGAATCTTTAACTCAAAATAGAGTATTAACAGCGGATAAAGATGGAAATGTTACTGTAAGAGAAAAAGGTGCTGAAATTACCCCTCCAACTATACCACCGACATATAAATACAATACAAAAACTTTAAAAGATGGAGAAACTATAAAACAAAAAGACTTAGATATAAATACGGGGATATTACAAACTCATAAATTAGATGTTGATGTTAATACTGTAGATAATAAACATATAAAAGGTGATATAGCAGGTAATCAAGGTGTACAAGATACTATAAAGGGATATATGGCTGATTTAGATAGAATTGCTGTAGGACTTGCTTATTCTGTTAATGCAATTCAAACAGGAAGTAAAACACCAACTGACAAGTATGAACTTATCTTTACTAACAATGCAGATGTAACAGGGTTGACTGGCGTAGCTAAAAATGAGGCATTAGAAAAAAACATAAGTGCCAAAAATATAACGATTAATAAAGATGTATTAAAAAATGTATCACTATTAAATGCTTCAAGTAAAGATGAGGCTGGTGAAGGTAATGGTGATAGAGCACTTGCAATTGCGAGTCTTAGAACTGTAAAGATGAATTTATCTAATTCTAAGGATATAAAAAGTAGAGATGATTTCTTTAATAATACAAAGGTAAACTTTGATGATGGAATAAATATGATAAGTAGTGCACAAGGTTCTACAATTAATGCTTATTATAAAGAAATAATAAATACATTAGGTGTAAATGCAGAGACTGCAAGTAGAAATGTAAGTGGTCAAGGTAAAATATTAAAAGACTTAGAAATGCAAAGATTATCAACATCAGGAGTTTCATTAGATGAAGAAATGACTAATTTAATACAATTTCAACATGCATATAGTGCAAATGCTAAAATAATTTCAACAGTAGATGAGCTACTTGAGGTTGTTATAAATGGACTTAAGAGATAGTTGGGTGTATATGAATTTATAAAATTTTAAAAGTCTGATGAAAGCTAGAACTTTAGAAATTTAGTTGAGAATTGAGAGTGGAAAGTGGAGAGGTAAGGAAAAGATTCGTTATTGAAATTTTGAAATATATATTATTAGAAAGTCTTTAAGACTTTCAACCAAAACTCTCAACTCTCAATTATCCACTCTCAACTAAAACGTATGGAGTAGCTACTTTTTATATATGAACGTATTTTAAATGAAAAAAATGAAAAGAAGTATATTTATATTAAGAAATAGGAGGCGAAGATTATGAGAATAACTACAAGTATGTTAGCTTCAAATTACAAAAGTAATATGACAACAAACTTGAATCATATACAAAAAATTCAAAATCAATTATCATCAGGTAAAGAAATAAGTAGACCATCAGATAATCCATATAAAGTTTCAAGAACAATGCAAATGTATACGGAAATTGGAGCTAATAAACAATACAACGAAAATATTAAAGATATCTCAAATTGGTTAGATACAACAGATACTTCATTAAATCAAATGGGAAATGTATTTGCAAGGGTGAGAGAACTTTTAGTTACAGCTGGTAATGGTGGATATGGTCCTGATGAAAAAAAAGCCATACAAGATGAAATTAAAGAAAGAGTTAATGAAATGGGTCAAATATTAAATACTAACTTTGATGGAGTATATATATTTGGAGGAACTAAAAGTACATCTAAGCCTATAATGGTAAATTCTAATGGTGAATTATGTTATGCTGATAAGGATGGAAATGCTGTAAGTAAGACTACAGATGGAGTGAAAATAGAACTTACAAATCAAATTAAGAGTGATGACAACACAAAAGTTATTAAAAACATGGAAAAGAAAGGCGACAATATAGAAATAACAATTATAAATAATACAGATCCTGCAAATCCTAAAGAAGAACATTTAGCACCAGTTAAAATTACTGCAGCTGATGGTAAACCACTTGAAGGAAATGATTTGGAAAATGCATTTAAAGCAGTATTAGATTCAAACGGTTTTTCTTCTAATCAGAGTTTAAGTAGTGCAGTATCTATGGTGCCATCTTTTGATGCATTAGATCAAATAGGATCAGATTTAAATGTTGAAGTTTCTCAAGGTGTTTTAATTAATTATAATAAGAATGCAGTTGATATTTTAGAAGGCAATGGAACTAATGTTATGAATACATTAAATAAAATTATAACAAATCTTGGAGCTGGTGGAGATAAGTCTAAAATAACTGGTGAATGTCTTGGCGAAGTTGATGATATAATTAAAAATTTACTTCAAAATAGATCAGAAGTTGGAGCTATGCAAAATAGAATGGAATCTGCTCAAGACAAGAATGAATCAGAAAATTTAGATATGACAGATATTTTATCAAAAACTGAAGATATTGATTTTACGGAAAAAATGATACAGTATTCAATAATGCAAACAGTATATATGGCAGCACTTCAAACTAGTGCTAAAATACTTCCGGCAACGATATTAGACTATTTATAAAATAGGAGGAATAAACTATGGTATTTGTTTCTAAGGTACAAGGAAATATAGAATATGAAGAAAAAGATAAAATTACTTTAAGAAAAGGAATTTTAGGATTTGAAAATTTGAAAGAATATATTTTAGTTGATTTAAAAGAATGCGAACCTTTTAAATTACTTCAATCTTTAGAAGATGAAAATACAGGCTTTATTGTAGTGTCTCCTTTTGAATTTTTTAATGATTATGAAATTAAGTTAAGTGATGAAGAAATTAATAAATTAGATGTAAAAAATCAAAATGATATTATTTTATTAACTACTGTAACATTAAATTCTGATCCAAAAAAAATTACTACAAACTTAAAGGCACCTATAATTATAAATATTTCTAATAATTTAGGGGAACAAATAATACTAGATAACTTAGATTATAAAATAAAACATCTTTTAATAGAGGAGTGATAATATGTTGATTATTACAAGAAAAAAAGATGAGTCTTTAATGATTGGTGAGGATATTGAAATTACAGTATTAAAGCTAGAAGATGGAAGTGTTAAGCTTGGAATAAATGCACCAAAGGAAACAACTATATTAAGAAAAGAATTATATGAAGCTGTTAAAGAAGAAAATAAAAAAGCTGTGAGTATAGATGTAAATTTATTAAAAGGATTAAAGAAGTAATTTTTTTAGCTTTGTTTTAATAGCGTGTTGATATATCCATAGGTAAAGTAGAATGAATAATTGAACTTAGGAATACTAAAAATGAGTATAGTCGAATTACAATGACACTTTATTTATTAAATATATTTAAAAGAAATTATTAAAAAATTAAATAGGTATTGAGGGTGAATAAAAATGAATATTAATCATATAGGACAAGTTAATATTATTAACAATGATATTGAAGGTGCTACATCAGAATTTAAAAATGCAAACAATGATGTACAGATAAAACAAGTAGAAAAATCTGATTCCTTAGATAATGATTACAGCAAAGAAGAATTAGATAAATCACTTAAAAAATTAAATAAATTTTTAGAAGATGATAAAGCACATGCAGAGTATTCTGTACATAAGGATTTAAAAGCTATAATGATAAAGATAGTAGATGATGCTACCAAAGAAGTGATTTTGGAAATTCCTCCAAAGAAAATACTAGATATGGTTGCAAGTATGTGCAAGCAATTTGGATTATTAGATAAGAAAGCTTAATTATCTTAGGGGGGATTGAGATGGAATTTAGGCTTAATAAGGTTGACACTGATATTAGAGATAAATTAAAAGAAGAAATTAAGACTGATAAGATACATGGAAATAATCATATAAGTATAAAGAAAGATTTAAAAGAAGACGAAAATAAAGATAAGGGTCATAAAGAAACAGAAGATAAAAATAAAAAATCCCCAAAGAAATACATTACAATTGAGGGAATAAGGTGTAATGTAAAAAACTTATATGTAAAAGTAGAAAAAGTAGAAAATTTAAATGAAACAAACTCTAAAGGTAGATTTTTAGATATAGAGAAGTAGGAGGAAAAATCAATGTATTCTAATGGATATACTGCTTATAAAACTAATAGTGTTAATTATGCATCAAAGGATCAATTATTATTAATGTTAGTTGATGGTGCAGTTAAGTTTTCTAAAATAGCGAGACAAGCTATAATTGATAATGATGTAAAGAAATCACATGAAAATATAGTAAAAACAGAAGATATATTTACTGAGCTTAGAGCATCAATTGATACAAATGCTGGGGAATGGGCAGTAAATATGTTTAATATTTATGGATTCATAAATGAAAAACTTTTTGAGGTAAACTTAAAAAAAGATGTTAAAACAATGGATGAAGTTATACCTCTTATTGAAGAAGTAAGAGACATATGGCATGAAGCTGAAAAGAAATCTAAAAGAGCATAATAAAAAAAGGAGTGAAGTGAAATGAGAATTACAGGACTTGCAACAGGCCTTGATATGGATGAAATAATCAAGAATTCCATGAAACCTTATAGAATAAAAGTAGATCAAATGACACAAAAGAAAGATGTTGTTGAGATAAAACAAAAATTATATAGGGATGTTATAAAAGACAATAGGGACTTTTTTAATAAACATTTAGATATAGCTAAAAGTGATAGCTTATTAAAAGCATCAAATTGGGCGTCAGTTAGCTTTTCATCAAGTGATGAAAACGCAGTAACTGCAAAAGCAAGTGGTGGAGCTATAAAAGATAATTATACAGTTAGTGTAGAACAATTGGCTTCTAAAGCATCAACTACTTTAAAAGATGGTGCAACTGTACCTTCTACTGGAAAACAAATATTAGAAACTAGTGCGGGAAAAGTTGAATTTGAAGTTGTAACAGGTAAAACACTTAAAGAAAATGCTGAAGCCACAATAGCTAAATTTAATGAAGCAATAGAAAAATTTAAAAACGATAATTCAGGATTGACTTCTGAACAATTAAAATCTTTAAATATTACTGCTAAATATAGTGAAATTAGTAAGGGAATAGTTTTTGAGGCTAAGGATTTTGGACAAGACGGTTTTACAGTTACTAATTCTACAGGAGCTGCAGTAGATACACAACTTAAGGCAACAATAACAAATAGTAAAGGTGAACCTTACAATGTAATCAATGTTAAGGGTAATACAGTAACAGTAGATGGAGTTACCTTTAATTTTAATGAAGTAACAAAAACATTTAAAAAGAATCCAGATGGAACTTTAGAAATAGATACAGTTACTAAAAATCCTATAGTAGAAAGTGATAAGCCTGTTAAATTGACAGGAAAAACTGATGCGAAAGAATTAAAGGACAAGATTGTAGCATTTGTAAATGATTATAATAAGCTTATAGAAAAAATGAATACAACTGTGAGTATTAAGCATGATAGAAGTTATAATCCTCTTACAGCTGATCAAAAGAAGGATATGTCAGAAACAGAAGTTAAGCTTTGGAATGAAAGAGTTGAAAAAGGTCAATTATATAAAGATTCTGATGTTACAAGAATAGCTAATGATATGAAAGATTCTATGAGAACTTTAATGGAAGGTAGTGGATTAAAACTTGAAAAGATAGGAATAAAGCCTGTAAAGGATTATTCAGGAGATTTAAATGGAACATTTACAATAGATGAGGATGTACTTAAAACAGCTTTAGAAAATAATACAGAAGATGTTATGAATTTATTTATTACACCATCTCCAACTGAAGAAGAATTAGCAGGGTTATCATCTAAAGAGATAACAAAAAGAAAAAATCAAACAGGTATATTATTTAAGTTAAAAGATACCATAGATGTGGAGTTTAGAAAAAGTACTAGTTCTCCTCTTTTAAAGAAGGCTGGTTTTGAAGGGACTTCTACATTTTCGACTAATGAACTTAGTAAGAACATAACAAATTATGAAAAGAAGATAAAAGATATGGAAAAGAGTTTTTCAAGAAGAGAACAAGCATTATATTCTAAATATGCTACTCTTGAAAAAATGATGAATAAACTTAATTCACAACAATCTAATTTAATGTCACAGTTGGGAATGAACTAAAAATATGAATATAGATATTTTTAATGAGTATAGAGAAATAACTTTAGAAATAATAAATTCAATAAAAAATGATAAAGAAGACATTTCTTTATTTGAAAAAAGAGATAATGCTATTAAAAAGATTTTAGCTTTAGATTTAGATAAAAGTGAAATAAAAAAAATATATTCAAAAGAGAAATTAGATGTATTAGACAAAGAGTTAGAAAATATTTTAAAAGAAAAAATGTTATCTGTTAAAGAAGAAATACAGGAAATAGCTGTTAAAAAACAAGCCAATTTAGGCTATGCTAATGTTAATAGAGGAAGCAACTTTTTTTCAAAAAGGGTTTAGTGCTAAATAAAAAATTCTGTTTAGTAACTTATTGGTGTATGCATAAGCAAAGGTGGTCAGAATAATTAAATAAAAGAAAGGGTGAAATATTTATGGATATAGGAGCAATGTCAATTTCTATGAATCAAGGAACTTTAAAAACTGCAGTTCAATTATCTGTTTTAAAGCTTGGGATGAATTCAGAAAAACAAGTTGCTGATCAAATGACAGAAATGATGGATAAGATGGCTGTTGAACCTGGAAAAGGAATAAATTTAGATAAAATAGTTTAAAATATGTTAAGTATTATAATTTACGTGCGATATAATATGTAGTAAGATTTAGTTTGCTTTTGAAAGTGTTAAATAATTTATAAAAATATTTTATTAAAAACTATAAAGTGAATAATAGGTCAAACGATATAATAAATATAAACATTTAATAAAACAAATAAGTTTTAAATATTAAAGTCAAAAGCTTTAATTTTAAATAAATAAAAAATTAAGGACATGGATGTCCAGTTAAATTCAAGGAGGAATTTATTATGATTATTAATCACAATATGAACGCTATGAACGCTCATAGACAAATGACAGGAAACACAAGTACAGCAGGAAAATCAATGGAAAAATTAAGCTCAGGTTTAAGAATAAACAGAGCTGGAGATGATGCAGCAGGTCTTGCAATCTCTGAAAAAATGAGAGGACAAATTAGAGGATTAGATCAAGCTGGAAGAAACTCACAAGATTCTATATCAATGATTCAAACAGCTGAAGGTGCTTTAAATGAAACTCACTCAATTCTTCAAAGAATGAGAGAATTATCAGTTCAATCATCAAATGATACTAACAATGATACTGACAGAAAAGCTATTCAAGAAGAAGTTAACCAATTAGCAGATGAAATCGATAGAATCGGTAATACAACAGAATTCAATACTAAGAAACTTTTAAATGGTGATGTTGTTGGAGTTAATGGTAAAGTTGATGGAACAGTAACAGTTAATAATAATAGTTCTGTTGGTAATATACAAATTGGTACAGATGCTGCTACTGTGACTGCATTAAAAGATGCTACACAAATTAATGGCGCTGTAAGTATAACTAAAACAGGAGTTGGCGCTAGCGGAACTGCACAATATGAATTCCGTAATAATTCAGGAGCGAAATTAGATGCTACTAACATTACAATAGCAGCTGATGGAATCACAATAAGCGGTACTGCTGGAATAACTAGTGGAGATATTAAATTTGACGCAACAGGTATAGGAACTAATATGAAAGTTGGAGAAAGTATTACATTAGTATTCAATAAGACAGAAGCAGAAACTACTGATGGAAGTCACTCAATAACAGCTCAAATTGGTGCTAATTCAGGTCAAACTATGCAAATTGGTATTGGCGATATGAGAGCAAAAGCTTTAGGATTAAAAGCTAATGATGGAACTGCTCTTAAGGTTGATGATAAGTATTCAGCAAATGCTGCTATATCAACAGTTCAAAATGCACTTGAAAAAGTTTCATCTCAAAGATCAAAACTTGGTGCTGTTCAAAATAGACTTGAACATACAATTAATAATTTAGGAACAGCTAGTGAAAACTTACAAGCATCAGAATCAAGAATTAGAGACGTTGACATGGCTAAGGAAATGATGAATTTCTCTAAAAATAATATTCTTAGTCAAGCTGCACAAGCAATGCTTTCACAAGCTAATCAACAACCACAAGGTGTTTTACAATTATTAAGATAATTATAAAAGCCAGTAATAATATCAAAAAGCCAGCTTTTAGCTGGCTTTTTTTGAAATAACATATAATTGAAGGGATTACTGTTTATGAATAAGATTTATAAAAAAAATATGCAATATTTAAAAGAACTTAATTTAGATCTTTATAATAAAATATCCGAAGTAGACATAAATACGGTAGAAGTAATAAAAGCTAAAGATAATAGTGATACATTAATTAAAAAGAATGGAAATGGATATATATCAATACATAGTAGGTATAATACTAAAACACAAGCTAGAACTATATGTGAATATGCATTAAATGATAACAGCGATATTATATTTATAATAGGTATGGGGCTAGGTTATGAAACAAGAGAAATAGTGAAAAATAGTAATGGTAAAAGATGTTTTATCATTGAACCAGATAGTGAAATTTTTAAAGTGGCTCTAAACAGTATAGATATAAAAACTATTTTTAATAATAATAATAATATTCATTTTATGTTGGGTGATAACGGTGAAGATATAAGTAATTTTTTTTATAATCTAGTACAAAGTGAAAAGACAGTAAATGTTAAATTCGTTATTTTGCCAGCATATGAAATTTTATATAGTGAATTAATTATAAAGTTAATAAAGGATATGAGAAAAATTTTAAATCTTCATAGGGTAAATATTCACACAAAACTTAGTTCTCATAGACCATGGCTTCAAAGCTATATAATAAATTTAAAATATTTAAAGGAAACATGTCCTATAACAAAATTACATTCTAAATTTGAAAACATACCTGCTATAATAGTAGGCGCAGGTCCATCTTTAAATTACAATTTAGAACATTTAAAGAAAGTTTGTAATAAAGCAATAATTGCCCCGGTTGGAACAGGAGTAAAAGTTTTAGATAATAACAATATTAAAGGACATTTATTAGGTGCTATAGATACTTGGATTTCAGAGGAAAAATTATTTAAAAATTTAAAATTAAACAAAGACTCAGCACTTATGTATTCGACTATGGTATGTCATACTGTACCTGATTTATTTAATAGAAATAAATTTTTAATGAATACAACAGTAATGGATCAGTTTATAAGTGATAAACTGTTATGGGAAAAGTATAATTTGTTTTCAGGACCTTCCGTAGCAAATTCTATTGTTTATAATTTAGCAAGACTAGGATGTAATCCTATAATATTATTAGGACAAGATTATTGTTTTAGTAATGGCAAAAATTATGCTGATAGTGCAGATGATTTTAAAGATATGAGTAGCGAATTTGAAAAAGATGGATATATAAAAACTAAAAATGCAAAAGGCGAAGATGTATATACAGATCCTGCATTTTTAGCTACTAGACAATCAGTTGAATTTTGCATAAGACTAAATTCAAATATTAAATTTTTAAATGGAAATTCTTTAGGTTTAAATATCGAGGGAGCAGAAAATATAGATTTTAATGAGTATGTAGATAATATACTTAGTAAGAGCAAAGAATATAATATAGAAAGTATAATTGATGAGTGTTATAAAGAACATGTATTAAATACAGACAATGATTTAATAGATGAATTTATAAAAGTTGTTGGACGTGATATAGATAATGTTATAAAAATATGTAAAGATTTAATAAGAATATTAGAGAGTAGTTCAAGTGAAAAATATAAACTAGATTATTTAAAGGAAAAACAAAAAGAATTTAATGAAATTGAATTATACAAATATATAATAAGAGATGTAGTAGAGAGTGCAGAACATATATATTCTAAAAAAAATAAAATAGAAAAAGAATTAAGTATATATTGTTATACACTAGATAAACTTCTAATAATGGAAAATGCATATAGATATGAAATCCTTAAAGGAGAAAGTGATGAGTATTAATAGTGAATTAAAGACAAAAATTACTTCTGTAGTAAATAATATAGATGAATGTTGGGAAAAATTAATAACAAATCAACTTGATGAAGCAATGAAAATTTTGGATAAAATATTTATAGATTTTGATTATATTATAAATGTTTCAACTAAAGAAAATATAGCTATTGATATCCAAAAGATTTATAGTTGGTTTGTTGAAATGGAAAAATGTTTAAAAGCTAAGGATTATACATTACAAGCAGATATTTTGAAATATGAAATAAAGCCAATTATTAATAAAGTTGTAATTAGTGTTAAATAATTTAATAATGTATAATATTTATTCTAATAAAATTATTCGTAAAATGGAGATGATAGAAATGTATAAGGACAAAGGAAAAATAGTTGCTACAATAGAAGCAAGAATGACATCTTCAAGACTTCCAGGAAAAGTTCTCATGGAATATTGCGGCAAACCTAATTTACAGCATATTGTAGAAAGATTAAAAAGAAGCAAAGTGATAGATGATGTAATAGTGGCTACAACCGTTAATAAGGAAGACAATTCAATTGTAGAGCTTTGCAAAGAAATAGGATGTAAATATTATAGAGGTAGTGAAGATGATGTTCTTTTAAGAGTATTAGAAAGTGCAAAATCTGTTAATGCAGATATAATTGTTGAAATTACAGGTGACTGTCCTATGATAGATTGGAGACATGTAGATAAACTTCTTGAAATATTTTTTTCTGGAGAGTATGATTATGCATCCAATATTTTGAAAAGAACATTTCCAAGAGGTTTCGATACTCAAGTTTTTCCTGTTGGAATTTTAGAAAAGGTTAATAAACTTACTAAAAATCCAGTTGATCACGAGCACGTATCTCTTTATATTTATACGAATCCAGAAAAATTCAGGCTAATAAATTGGGAAGCAGAAGAAAAGATGAATTATCCAGAATTTGAAATTACCCTAGATACAAAAGAAGATTATGAATTTATAAAACAGATTTATGAAATATTATATACTAAAGATTCAGATTTTTCAGCACAAGATGTAGTTGAATTATTAATTAAAAATTCTGAAATGATAAAACAATTAGAAAATACGCATAGAAAAAACCCGTTTAGGGAGCAGAAAGAGTGGCAAGAAAAACATGGGGAAAAAGTATAATGTTTTAATTGTGGGAGCAGGAAATATAGGAGCATTTTTTGATAATCCATCTTCAGAAAATATACTTACACATGCACATGCTTTTTTAAAGATAGAAGGATTTAATCTTTTAGGGTTTGTGGAAACTTCAAAAAAGAAGGGCGAAGAAGCAGCGAAGTTATGGAAGGTTAATTATTTTTCAACAATTGAAGAGGCATTTAGTGAAAATGATATTGATGTAGTATCAATATGCGTACCAGATAATTATCATTATAGTATACTGAAAAAAATATCAAATTTCCCAATAAAATTAGTTTTTTGTGAAAAACCTTTAGTTAAAAATATAAATGAGGCAAACGAAATAATTAGAATATATAAAGAAAAAAATATAAGATGTTTAGTAAATTATTCAAGAAGATTTGTAGCTGAATTTAGTATATTAAAAGATAGCATTTTGGAAGGGAACTATGGAAAATTTCTATGTGGAAGTGGATATTATGGTAAAGGAGTTTTACATAATGGATCACATTTAATAGATTTACTAAGATATTTAATTGGAGAAATAAAGGATTTTAAAGTTATAAACCATAGTTATGATTTTTATGATGATGATCCAAGTGTATCTGCTGTTTTGAATTTTGAAAATGGTGGCGATTTTGTTATGCAAAATATACCATATTATAATTACACTATTTTTGAATTAGAATTATTATTTGAAAAGAAGAGAATAAAGATAATTGATTCTGGATTTAAAATTCAAGAGTATAGTGTGTCAGATAGTAAAGTTTTTAGTGGATATAAAAATTTATTTAAAGAAAAAGAATATGAAACTGAATTAAATAAGGCTATGTTAAATGCAGTTACAAATATATATAATAATTTGATATATAATGAAAAATTAAACTGTGTTTTAGAAGATGGATATAAGGATATGGAGATTTGTGAAAGATTAAAGGTGATGAATTAAGTATGAATAAGAAAGTATTGCTATTTTCAAGAGATCCAGGAGGAGCAAATACAGTAGTACCTTTATACCAAAAATTAAAAGAAGAAGGATATAATGTAAAGATATATGGTAAAGATGTAGCATTAAATCGATATGAGCAATATGGTTTGAAAGGTATAGATATTAGTGGTAGTTTAAGTTATATTTCAGAGGATGGAATATATAAATTCTTATTAGAAGAAGCTCCAGATTTTTTAATAACAGGAACAAGTGCAGATGACTTTACTGAAAAATATTTATGGAAATGTGCTGAAAGATTAAAAATACCATCTTTTGCGATATTAGATCAATGGATAAATTATGGACTAAGATTTTCAAAATTTGGTGTTAGTCAATTAAAAGAGTATGAAAAGAAAAAAGAGCATATTTATTTACCTTATAAAATTTTAGTTATGGATAATTACTCCAAAGAACAGATGATTAAAGAAGGAATACCCGAAGATAAGATACTTATTTCAGGTCAGCCGTATTTTGATTATCTTATAAGTAAAAAAGAAACAATTAGTGATAAAGTTATAAAAGATTTTAGAAAAATTATTGGATTCGATATGGAGGACTATATAATAACTTATGCATCAGAACCATTGTCAAAAACTTATGGTGAAAGTGACACTTCAGAACATTATTGGGGATATAGTGAAAGAAGTATTTTTAAAGAATTTATTAATGTATTAAATCAAGTTAGACAAAAGACTAACAGAAAAATAGGACTAATTATTAGATTACATCCTAAAGAAGATGAAAATAACTATAATGATCTTATAGATAATATAAATGATAATATTTCAATTTTAATAGATAAGAAGTTAGATGGGTTTAAGTTAATTTGCACTTCAAATTTAATTTGTGGTATGTCATCAATGTTTTTAATAGAAAGTGCAGCACTAGGAAAATCAATAATTAGTATGCAAATGGGTTTAAATCGAGATAATCCTTTTATTTTAGATAAAATTGGAGCGGTGAAGTCTATTTTATATACAAAAGAATTGGAAGAAAAAATTGAAAAATTTGTAATGAATGATAAAAATGAAGGATATGAATTTAAGATACAAAAAGGTGCTATAGATAATATAATAAATTTTATGGAGGAAATAATATGTCGATATTAGCTATAAATGGTGGTAAAAAAGTAAGGGAAAGGTTGTTTCCCGCATATAATCCAATTGGAAAAGAAGAAAAAGAGGCAGTTGAAAAAGTATTGAATAAAGGTAAACTTTCAAGATTTTTAGGAACATGGCATGAAGATTTTTATGGTGGAGAGGAAGTAAAAGCATTAGAAAAAGAATGGGCTGAAAAGTTTGGAGTAAAATATGCTATATCAGTGAATTCAGCTACATCAGCTTTATATTGTGCAGTAGGAGCAGCAGGAATAGGACCCGGTGATGAAGTTATAGTATCTCCTTATACGATGACAGCTTCAGCTTCAGCAGCGTTAGTTTATAATGCAATACCAGTATTTGCAGATATTGAAGAAAACTATTTTTGCTTAGATGTTAAATCTATAGAACAAAAAATAACAGAAAGAACTAAAGCTATAATAGTTGTAGACATTATGGGTCAGCCTTATGATGCAGATGCAATAAATGCTATTGCAAAAAAACATAATTTAATAGTAATAGAAGATGCAGCACAAGCACCAGGCGCTATATACAAAGAAAAGTATGCAGGTACCTTAGGTGATATGGGAATATATTCATTAAATTATCACAAGCATATACACTGTGGTGAAGGTGGAATAATAGTAACTGATAATGATGAATTAGCTGAGAGATTGATGCTTATAAGAAATCATGCAGAAGCCGTTGTAGAAGCTAAAGGTGTGAATAATCTTGTTAATATGATTGGATTTAATTATAGAATGACAGAGATAGAAGCTGCTATTGCAAGAGAACAGTTGAAGAAATTAGATAATTTATTAGAAGCAAGATTAAAGAATGTAGAATATATATCGGAGAAATTGTCTGAAATTCCTTGTATCGAAATTCCGGAAACTAGAGAAGGTTGTAAGCATGCTTTTTATGTTCATGCCATTAAGTTAAAAAAAGAAATTGCAGGAATAAGCAGAGAAAGATTTATTGAAGCTGTAAATGCCGAATTAACTCCTTTTGAAATGAGAGAAAATGAAGGTGTAAAACTTAGTAGTGGTTATGTTAGGCCACTATATTTACAACCAATTTATCAAAAACTTGTAGGTTATGGTGAAACAGGATGCCCATTTAAATGTCCAATGTATAAAGGACAACTAAACTATAGCAAAGGAATTTGTCCAACGTGTGAAAAAATGCATTTTGAAGATTTAATGACTCATGAATTTATAGTTCCATCCATGACTAAAGAAGACATGGATGATGTGATTAATGCATTTAGAAAAGTATGGGAAAATATAGGAGAGTTATAAAGTGGATAAATACAAATTAGTAAATAGAAATGTATATTTAAAAAATAAATATAAGAAAAGTTTTGAGAGTAATGGGTATTCTCCAGAGGCGGTTTTATGGACAAAAGAAAAACAATTTATAAGATTTGAAAATCTTATAAATTCCTTTTCTATAGAAGGAAAATCTATATTAGATATTGGATGCGGATTTGGTGACTTAAATAAATTATTAAAAGAACAAAATAATAATTACAATTACTGTGGTTTAGATATAGTAGAAGAATTTATTAATGTTGCTGAAAAAAAATATGGTAATTCACATGTTAAATTCGAATGTTGTGATTTCTTAAACAAAGATTTTGATGAAAAATATGATTACATAGTTGAATCCGGAATTTTTAATATAAAATCTAGCGAAATAGATAATTTAGAGTTAATTCATAATACTATTGAAAAGGCTATGGATATGTGTAAGGAAGCAATTGCTTTTAACTTTCTTACAGAGAGAGTAAATTTTAAAGATAAAGACTTCTATTATGTCAATCCAGAAAAAATATTAAATATTGCTTATAAATATTCAAAAAAAGTTTTATTAAAAAGCGATTATTTGCCATTTGATTATACCGTAGTAATATATAAAAATGATTCATATGATCAAACTGGCATATTTAATACATTAAGAAATAGGAGAGTTTAGTTGAAGATAAAATTTTTAAATATAGATGAATATGATAAATGGGATGATTTTTGCTACAAAAATTCTAATGGAACTTTCTTTTATACTTCAAATGTAATTGAATATAACATTAATTCAAATTTTAATATTACTGCTACGAATAAATCTTTTTTTGTATTAAATGATAATAAAGAAGTAATTGGTGTAATGGTTGTTTTTATTGAAGAATGTGAAGAAAAAAAATATTTGGCTTATGGAGGAGGTCCACTATTAGCACCATTAATAAGTGATAAATTAAATAAAAAAACTAGACAGAAAACATTAAGCTTAATAATAGAGACTATAGATAGATTAGCATTAGATGTTAATGTGGAAAAAATTGAAATGATCATTCCATATCAAAATGTTACTTATATTGAAAGCATTGATAAGCACAATTATCTTTTAAGATATAATGGTTTTCTAGATATTAGTAGACAAACTTCTATGATATCTATTTTAAAAGATAAAAAAGGTATTTTTTCTGAATTTAATAAAGGATTTAAATCATGTATTAACAAAGCAGATAGATATTTAACTTCAAAAATAATAGATTATACGAATATAAATGATGAAGATGTGCATAAGTTTATGAAATATTATTTTAACATTGCAGGGAAAGTTACAAGACCTAAAAACACATTCGAAAATATTTATAGATGGATAGTAAATAATCATGCAATACTTATAGAGACTTCTTACAATGGTGAAGTAGTTGGTTATATACTGTTTCATTACTATAAAGATGTTGCATATTATTCCATGGGTTGCAAGTCAAAGAATTATAAAGAGTTTGATTTTGAAATATCTCATATTATGATATGGGAAGCAATAAAATATTTAAAATCACTAAATATAAAATATATAGATTTAGGAATACAGGATTATAATGATACTATAGGATATTTTCCAACCCAAAAGGATAAAAGTATTAGCGATTTTAAAAGAGGATTTGGAGGATTTACCATACCTGTATTTATAGCTGAAAAATTTTATATAAAAGAAAGTTTTTTTGATAGTTATTATAAAAGGATTAAAGAATATGAAAAAAGAAATTTTATAAACGACTAGTAATTGGAGGGTTAAAATTGATAAATAATAAAAATATATTGATAACAGGTGGAACAGGATCATTTGGTAAAAAATTTGCAGAAAGAATATTAACTGAATATAATCCTCAAAAAATAATTATATATTCAAGAGATGAATTTAAGCAGGATTTGATGAAAAAGGATTTTACTACAAAATTTCCAGATAAGGTGAATAAACTAAGGTTTTTTATAGGAGATGTTAGAGACAAAGATAGATTATATAGAGCATTTAAGGATGTTGACTATGTTATTCATGCAGCAGCTATGAAGCAAGTTCCAGCTTGTGAATATAATCCATTTGAAGCTATCAAGACTAATATTCATGGAGCGCAAAATATAGTTGATGCTTGTATTGACAAAGGAGTTAAGAAATGTGTAGCTTTATCAACAGATAAGGCAGTTAACCCAATAAATCTTTATGGTGGAACAAAGCTTGTTTCAGATAAGTTGTTTATTTCAGGAAATGCATATTCGGGTGGAGATGGAACTATATTTTCTGTAGTTAGATATGGTAATGTTGCAGGAAGCAGAGGGTCAGTGATTCCATTTTTTAATCAATTGTTAGATAAAGGGGAGAGAGTTTTACCTATAACTGATTTTAGAATGACAAGATTTTGGATTACTTTAGATCAAGGTGTAGATTTAGTATTTAAGGCATTAAATGAATCGAAAGGTGGAGAAACATATATTTCTAAGATACCGTCATTTAAAATAACAGATTTAGCGCAAGCTATGTGTAAGGAAATTGATATTAAAGAAGTTGGAATAAGAGAAGGGGAAAAACTTCATGAAGTTATGATAACTAGTGACGATTCTAGAATGACTTATGAATATGACAAACATTACATAATTTACCCTAATTTTGATTGGTGGAATTCAAAACTATTTATGACTGCAGGTGGCAAAAAAATAGAAGATGGATTTGAATATAACTCATCAAATAATAATAAATGGCTTAGTATAGAGCAATTAAGAAAAGAAGTGGAATTGTTAGGTTTTATAGTTAAATAATTAAATAAGTTAAGGTAGGGAGTTTAAGTGAAAGTAGTATGTATAGTGCAAGCTAGAGTTGGTTCTACAAGATTACCAGGCAAGGTTCTTAAAGAAATATGCGGGAAAACAGTACTTGAGCATGATGTGAATAGGTTAAAATTAGTACCTAATATTGATGAGATAGTTATTGCGACAACTGTAGAATCTCAAGATGATAGAATTTTATATGAAGCTAATAGGCTTGGAGTTAAATATTTTAGAGGATCAGAAAACGATGTTCTTTCTAGATATTATTTTGCTGCTAAAGAAAACAATGCTGATATAGTTATAAGAGTAACAAGTGATTGTCCTTGTTTAGATTATAAAATATTAAAGGATATGATTGATATGTATTTAGATAAGAGTAATGATATTGATTATATAAGTAATACAATAGATAGAACTTATCCAAGGGGGTATGATGTAGAAATTTTTTCATTTGACGCATTAGAAAAAGTATATAATAATGCCAAAAAAGATTATGAAAGAGAACATGTAACACCATATTTATATGATTTAAATAATAAGTTTAGAATTTTATCATATAAGAATTCTAAGGATTATTCAAAATATAGAGTAACGCTAGATACAGAAGAGGATCTTCAAGTTATAAAAGCTATATATGAAGCTTTGTTTGAGGAAAATGGATATTTTTTATTAGAAGACGTAGTAAATTTTTTAAATAAAAATCCTCAAATAGTAAGTATTAATGAAAATATAGAACAAAAAAAATTATATTAAGGAGAATATTGTGAAAAAAATTTTATTTTGTGGATTTGGTAAATTAGGAGTAGAATGTATTGAAAAATTATTAGATAATGATTATGAGATAAGTTATCTGCTTACACATAAGGAACTTAGAGAGGAAAGTTTAGATACATTTGCAATTAAAAATAATATAGATTACTCATATAAAGATACTAGAAAGAATACTGATGAATTTTTAAAACAATTTCGCAATATGAATTTAGATTATTTAATAAGCATAAATTATAGATATATTATTCCTAAAAAAATCTTTACTATTCCTAAATATGCAATAAATATACATGGTTCATTATTACCAAGGTATAGAGGAAGAACTCCGCATGTTTGGAGTATAATAAATGGAGAAGAGTATTCGGGCATTACATCTCATTTTATAGAAGAAAGCGTAGATACAGGAAATATAATAGAACAAAAAAAAATAACGATTGAAAATTATGAAACTGGATATGATTTATTAAAAAAGTTTGAAAAAGAATATCCTGAATTGTTAATACAAACAATAAAAAAAATAGATAATAACTATAAGGGAACAGAGCAAGATGAGGATAATGCAAGTTATTATGGAAAAAGAATACCTGAAATGGGCTATATAGATTTTCTTAAAGACTCAAATCAAATAATTAATTTTGTTAGAGCTCAATCATATCCTTATCCAGGCGCATATTCTTATTTGAAAGATGGTAGAAAAATAATTATTAATAAAATTAAAATTGCGAGTGAAAAAATTTCATTAAGTTTAATAGGAGTTATTGAAGTTATCGATAATAAGTACTTTGTTAAGTGTATTGATAAAGTGTTGGAGTTAGTTGATTTTGATATTTTAAATTAATAATATAGTTTATATATTTAGCATAATTATTGGAAAAATAAGAATTATAAAAAGGTGAATAAGTATGAAAAGCATAAAGATAAAAAATAAGATAATATCAAATGACCATAGGTCATTTATCATAGCAGAAATTTCTGCAAATCATAACCATGATATAGAGATTGCAAAAAAAATGATAAGAGAAGCTAAAAAAGCTGGTGCAGACGCAGTTAAATTGCAAACATATACTGCTGATACAATAACTCTTGATTGTGACAATGAATATTTTCAAATTAAACAAGGAACTATATGGGATGGAACTACTCTACATAAGCTTTATAAAGAAGCATATACTCCATGGGAGTGGCATAAAGAATTAATGGAGGTTGCAGACGAAGAAGAAATTATATGTTTTTCTTCACCTTTTGATAAATCAGCTGTTGATTTTTTAGAAGAATTAAATGTTCCAGCATATAAAATTGCATCATTTGAAATTACGGATATACCATTAATTGAATATATAGCTAAAAAAGGAAAGCCGGTTATAATATCAACTGGAATAGCAACTATTCAAGAAATACAAGATGCAGTAGGTGTATGTAGAAAAGTTGGAAATGACCAAGTAATTTTACTTAAATGTACTAGTGCGTATCCATCTAAATTAGAAGAAATGAATTTAAAAACTATACCTAATATGGCAGAGACATTTGATGTTTTATGCGGATTGTCAGATCATACTTTAGGTATAACTGTTCCTATTGGAGCAGTCGCTCTAGGTGCAAAAGTGATTGAAAAGCATTTTATAATAGATAGAAAAATGGGAGGACCGGACTCTACATTCTCACTAAATATAGATGAATTTGCACAAATGGTATCATCGATAAGAGATATAGAAAAGGCATTAGGAAAAGTAAATTATACATTATCTGATAAAGCTTTGAAGAATAGAGAATTCAGTAGATCATTATTTATAGTAAAGGATATTAAAGCAGGAGAAAAGTTTACAGAAGAAAATGTTAAATCTATAAGACCAGGATTTGGATTACATCCTAAGTACATCAAGGATGTAATAGGAAAAAGATGTAATGGAGATTTTGAAAAAGGGACACCTTTAAAATGGGGATATGTGGAGTCAGGTGATTAAGTGAAAATAGCAATAAGAGCGGATGGTGGTTCTCAAATAGGGATGGGACATATAATGAGAACATTAGTTTTAGCTAAAGAATTAGCAAAAATCAATGATATTTTTTATGTATGTAGAATAGATTATCTAACATCTAATAAGTACAAACCTGGTATAGACAAGATTAAATCTGAAGGATTTAATGTAGTAACTATAAAAGAAGGTATTTTTGTTGAAGAATTATGCAAAGTTAATGCAGATTGCTTAATCACAGATAGTTATGATGTGAATGAGGAGTACTTTAATATTACTAAGAAATTTTTTAAAGTTACTGGATATATAGATGATATGAATTTGTATTACTTTAATGTAAATTTTATAATTAATCAAAATATTGGAGCAGAAAAATGTTTCTATAAGGTAAATAAAAATACAAAATTATTTTTAGGAACTGAATATACTATGTTAAGAGAAGAATTTAGAAACATTCAAAAAAAGGTTATTAATCCACAAATAGCGGATATTATGATAACTGTAGGGGGATCAGATTCTGAAGGACTTACGAATATTATATGTAATTATATACAAGAGTTAGAATTTAGATTTCATGTTGTAATAGGTCCATCTTTTGAAGAAGACAATATTAAAGAATTAATAATATTAAGTGAAAAAACGAAAAATGTAAATTTATATTTTAATGCTAATATGGTTAAGTTGATGAAAAAATGTGATATAGCTATTTCTGCATGTGGAAGTACATTATATGAATTTGCAGCGTGTGGAGTTCCAATAATAGGAATAGTACTTGCAGATAATCAAAAGGAAGTTGCTATAAATCTACAAAGTAAAGGTGCTATAGAATATTTAGGGTGGTATGATGAACTTAACAAAGAAGTTTTGTGTAATGCAATTTTAGAATTAAATAAGAATATTAATAAAAGAAGGAAAATGAGTAAAAAGAGTACATGTATTGTTGATGGTAGAGGTGCTGAACGAATTACAAATGTTTTGAACAAGGTCTTTGGGATAAAAAAAGTTTGAGGTTTAAATATAAATGGCAGATGAGATAAAAATAAAAATCTTATCTGTTTTTTATAAATCACCCCTGGGGTGTAAATATTTCCAGATAGATGCAAATGTAAATTTAAAACATAAAGTTTTTATGATAAAAACCGATAACTAAATATTGTTAAAATAAAAAATGGTGGTGATTAAATGAGATTAAGTCATAATATGTTTTCTGCAAATATATATAATAACTATAAAAAGCAACTTACAAATAATTCTTCTGCTGTTAACAATATAAGTTCTGGTCTTAAGCTTAATTCAGCTAAGGATAATCCTAATAAGATAACTCAAAGCCAAATGCTTAAGATACAAGTTTTAAGTAATGCAGCAGCAAAAAGGAATATTGAAGATACTAACTCTATGATTCAAACTTTTGATGGTGCTATGCAAGAAATGAATGACAGTTTATGCAGAGTTAAAGAGTTAACAGTTCAAGCAGGAGGCGGAACATTAACTTCTAAAGACAGAGAAGTAATTCAAAAGGAAATTGATCAGTTGACAAATCATTTAGATTATATGGCTAAAAATACAGAGTTTAATGGTGTTAAACTTATAAATGAAGATAAGGCTACTATTAAAGATGGAGCAGTAACTTCTATGATAGGAAGTTTACAAGATGAACTTACAGTTCTACCTAAGTTTAATCTTACAGCTGAAGGGTTAGGATTCAAAGATGATACTGGTAAAAAACTTTTAGATGTAACAAATAAAGATAATATAGGTAATTCTTTAGATATAATAGATACAGCTATACAATCTGTATCTAGTGCTAGGAGCAAGTACGGAGCAATACAATTAAGACTTGAGGGGACGGGAGATGCTATATCTGAAAATAGTATGTCATTAGAAAAATCTCAAAGTAATATTGCAGATGCGGATATTGCATTTGAGATGCTTAAGTTTTCAGAAAGTCAAATATTAATACAATCATCTATTTCTTTAATTGCTCAAAGTAATAATTTCCCACAAGATGCATTGAATGTTTTAAAAAATATTAGATAAATAAATATTATATTTATATGCTTTACTTAATAATAAATTTGATTTTATATTGATTTTTATATTAAGTAAGGCGTTTTTATTTATATAATTAAAAAGCAAAATATATTGTTGGAAATTTTATTAAAAAATTTTTAAAAAAATTTTGTTTTATTTTGAAAAATCATGGAAAATAGGTTATAATATAGTTGTAATATGTAATACAATTGAATAGGCAAAACTAATTAAAGTTAGTGACGCAAAGCTATAGGGGCTAAGGAGCAATCTATGCCAGCCAGTTGCCGAAGGGTATAATATACTTTTTGTTTTAATTAATTCTATGTAAAAGCAATTAATTTAATTAATATGTTTTTTTATATATAATTAATTTCATTATGTAACTACTCTTAGGAGCGGTCAGATAGGGATTTATAATTCCTGAAAAATTCGGCATAGTCGTTGATATTCGGCTATGCCGTTTTTTCGTTTAGTTTGGTAAGTCGATAGCGCCAATGCAGTTATAGAAAATTTGAATCCGCTGGGTTCTGCGGCCATCTACTTTTTCAGCCTTAAATACTATAATTTTGTCAATGAACTCTCGGATAATCTCTGCATCCAATTCTGTAATTTCTGTGTACTTTTTAACTAGTGCTAAAAAGCGGTCGGTATTGAGGGACTGTTCATTTGCTGTATCAATGGTATGCTTTAATTTGGTTATCCTTTCCTCCAGTGCCTTCTGCTCGGCTTCATATTCAGCTGACATCTTGTAAAAACGCTCTTCGGGAATTTTGCCCATCACATTGTCTTCATATAGCTTTCGAATGATTTTATCTATGTCAGCAATACGAGTCTGTGCTTGTTCATACTCCTTTTGACTTTGGCGAAGTTCTTTGGCAAGTTCCTTTTCTGAATTATTCATAACTATACGGATGAATTCCTGTTCATGGTCTTTAGCTAAGGAGGTTACACGTCTTAAGTCTTCTAGCAAAAGCTGTTCCACTACAACATTGCGTATCTGATGTGAACTGCACATACCCTTTTTCTTGCGGTAAGTAGCACAAACGAAGTATTCCTTATCGTGTGTCCATCCCTTGCCTCTAACCTGATACAGCTTTGCTCCACAGTCGGCACAAAACATCATGCCAGAGAGCATTCCCATTTCACCTAATCGTGATGGTCTTCGCTTGCCATCTCTGATTTTCTGCACTGTTTCCCAAGTGCCCTCATCAATAATTGCTTCATGGGTATTTTTGAAAACCAGCCAATCTTCTGGATTATTCAATATCTTGACTTTGCTCTTATATGACTTTTTAGAAGTCTTGAAATTTACCGTGTGACCTAGATATTCCATTTTAGCCAGAATATCTGCTACGGTACGAGCCGACCAAGCATATGGGTTTTCAGGTGGTCTTGCTGGAGTGTTAATACCCATTTTGCGAAGATGAACCGTAGGTGTATCAATGCATCGCTTTTCAAGTTGCTTTGCTATCTGTGTGGGTCCAAAGCCAGCCATGCACAGTCGGAAAATATCTCTGACCACCTCGGCGGCTTTCTCATCTATAATCCAGTGCAACTTATCTTCAGGGTCTTTAATATAACCGTAAGGTGGATTGGTGCAGAGTGGCTTACCGGATTGTCCTTTGGATTTGAACACAGCACGGATTTTCTTGCTAGTATCCTTAGCGTACCATTCATTAATAATGTTAAGAAACGGTGTAAAGTCACTGTCTGCTTGGTTTGCACTATCAATACCGTTGTTAATAGCAATGAATCGTACATCTGCTTCAGGAAACATAATCTCGGTATAATAACCTACCTTAAGGTAATCCCTGCCGAAGCGGGACATATCCTTGATGATAATCGTTCCGATTCTACCGGACTCTACATCTGCAATCATGCGGTTAAAGTCTGGTCTATCAAAAGTTGTACCGCTGACCCCATCATCCACATAAAATTCGATGTTACGAAAACCGTTGTCCTCAGCATATTTCTTTAGAATTGCCTTCTGGTTTACTATACTGTTGCTGTCCCCTGCAAGCTCATCATCACGTGAAAGCCTGCAGTAAAGAGCAGTAATTTTTGCTTCTTCAAATGCTAATGTTGATTTACGTATAGTGCTAAATGTTGACTGTCTATTCATTTTTATCCTCCATTTCCGACAGTCTTCAAGCGGTTTAGCACTATGTATATTACCGTACTACCTTGAAGAAGTCGAGTTGATTTCCGTGGGTTTATATGAACTATCAGATAACTTTGAAAGGTTTTTTGCGTTGACTGTAATCAGTCGTTTCAGCTTGGAATATGCACTTTCCTTTGCTGAATCACTTACTCGTGATTCCACCACATAGACCGTACCTCCGATATCGGATTTGGTTGTGCGGCTGTTACTTTGATTTTCCATATCGTGACCTCCTGTCCGATGTTTTGATGGAACTGGCACTGAGCCGAATTGATGACTCAGTGCCTAATCCATTATTTAAGCTTTTATTTGTAATATTTTCAGAGCATCCGGTTGAATCAACTTCCCATCCAATCTCTCGTAAGCAGAAAATCCGATTTGCCCCTGCAATGCATATAACTCACTTAATTTTTTTATCGTTATTGGTTGACGTTCAATCAGCCAGTAGTATGATAAATCTCCAAATACAATGCTTTTTGCTCCTGCTGATACTGTAGGCATATATGGAGAGGTAACTACAGGCTTTCCGAAGATGGTGTTATCCGAAGAATTCCACAGATAACTGCCGCTTGTATCTTTAAGGGTTCTAAGAAGCATGGCAGTATTATCGTGCATGATAAACACAGCGTTACTGCGGTATTCATCTTTTAATGAAAAGTACAGCGAGATAATCTCGTCAAAAGAGATAGTAGCACTATCTGCTGTAGTTACATCTGCGTCTGCCGTAAGTATACCTGTTGGCTGTGTTGTGCCATTTCCATTAAGCAATGCATTTTCCTCGGCCTTGCCAAAACGCTTCGCAAAATCACCCATCAGATATTTTTCAAGATTAAAGTTCATATCGGTGACGAATGAGCGGTTTAGCTTGACAAGAGCTGCCAGCTTGTATGATTTCACCAGAAACTGTGTAAATGTATCGGCACTTTCAGGGATTGGATCTCCGTCTTCAACCCAATCTGCTGTACCCGTTGAGGATACCGCTTGAATTTTACCTTCTGCAGAAGATAGATTGATAACAGTAGCAAATCTGCGGAATATATTCTCCTTGGATAGAGCAGTGTTAAAGCCTTCTCTGAACTCATCTGGTGCGACATAGGCTCCTACATTATCAAAGCCCTCGCTTAGATTTTGATTATTTTCTTCTTTTCCTTTCATAACATTCCAAAACGCTCTATTATAAGTTGTTGATGTTGCCATAATTGTTTACCTCCTAAATTTAATTAAATGTGGGGTATATACCCCGTTTGAAACCGCGTTTTTTTACGCGTTGCCCCACGCCCGTTGTCCAGATGAAAAGGTGTGGAGATTTGACCTCCCCTAGGGGCGGGTATTAACACATGGAGTTGTATCCAGTGTTTTAGTGTTTTTAAGCTTTGTAGCAAGATGTAGCAGATAAAAACTAAACTCTCTATACGAGAGCGATTTTTTATATAACCTGTTTTTCTTGCTACAAGCTGCTACACTGTGTTTAAATAAGAAAAAATTCTTCTTCTGTCAGCTTATATCCGATAAGCATTGTGGTCATTCCACCACCAGAACGTGGTCGTTTCCGTTCTACACGAGCGATAGCTGTTAAGGCTTGTTTGAAGTTTCTTGCATTCTCCGAATAACATCCATTGGCACTGCACCAACGCTGATACCGGGCATACACTTCGGATGTCCGCACCTCACTGTTAGGACTTTCCTCCAAGGTGTCCTCGAAAAATAATGCTATTTTATCGCTGTCACGTTTATAAGCCTCCGTTGCTGTCTTAACGGAATCAGGTAAAGTCAAGCCTTCCTTTTTTAACAACTGATAGCCTTCAATTAGCCAGTTGAGGATAGCACTCTGATTCTTCGGTTTGGCGAATTCACGTTTTAGGTTTTTATCCTGCTCGCTTTCATCAAAGTGTCGTTCAAAAGGGATAATAACCACTCTGCCACTGGAAAACAGCGTCATATCCGTAATAACGGGCAGATAATTGGTGTTGATATACAGCTTAAACTTTGGCGAAAAGTCAAAAGAATTCTCATGTAGAAACCTTGCGTTGATGGTGTCACCACCCGTCATGCTTTTTACCTGTGCAGCATTTAGGACAAGTCCTCTGCTAGGCTCGGAGATATTTACATAGCGTACTCCTGCAAGCCGGGCAATATCTTCACTTGGACTTGAACTGTTATTGTTCTTTTTCAGACTGATAGTCTCTGGCCTTGCGGTACAGCCATAACTGCCTAATACCTTAAGAATGCTCTCGCATAGCGTACCTTTTCCGTTTCGAGTTGTAGCACCATAGAGAACAAACAGGCATTCATACCGAGTGTCTCCGCTGATACTGTAACCAAAGGCTTTTTGGAGGAATTTTGCCTTTTCCTCATCTCCGCTCATAATCTCATGAATAAATCTATCCCATCGCTCACTTTTTGCTTCCGGGTCATATTTAACACCAGATATCTTTGTGAGTTTGTCCTCGCTGTTGTGGGGATGAAAATCCATGGATGTTAGAAACAATGTTCCATTGGCACAGTTGAGAACCTGCGGGTCTTGGTCGAATTCAGCCATTGATATGGGATATACACTCTGTGCATCCTTAAGCACCGTTTCCCTGTATCTTCTTGACTGCCACTTTCGGCAATAGTCAATGTATGCCTTTCTTTGATGTTCATCCTGAATAGTCAAAGCATAGGTTAGTAGTTGGTTAGCCAATGATTTACACATTTCCATTACTTTTAGATTACCGACATCAGGAATCCAAATACCATTCTCGTAGCAAAACCACATCTTCCTTTCGGGAACAAAGCGAGCATAAGATTTATAATAATCAGCAAACAGCCTGCTTGCCCCAATATCCGTCCAAGGGTAGCGATCGTTACTCTCAGGCTTAAAATCAGCAAGGGAACATTCACCAAAATCTTCTGTAGCTGATGAATGTATACCACCTGGTTTATATATTTCAGTAGCATTTGCGATAGCTTTTTCTATGGTTATCATTCCATAAGTACTGCCAGACTGCGGTCTATTCCATTTATCTCGCATTAGGCCGCTCTGCCGGAAAAGTCTGTCCATCTGCTCAATATCCCTGCCACACCAAAATGCCAGCATACCGCAAAGTGCTAAATCAGCTTCACTGGCAGAAGCATAGCCTGATGTATCCCCTTGCCATAACGCTTTGAACCTTTCTCCGTTTGCCGATTTTAATGCTTTCTCAATAACAGACTTGTCGGACAGATAGGATTGGCTTTCTGTATCCAGTAGTTGCTTCACAGGGGTAGGACGTAGCATATACTTGTCTAGTATCATCTGAAGCTCATTCGATTTCTCCGGTATATCACCATCTACAAATACATTGCCTGTTACGGTAACAAAGCGGTTTGTTGCTCTAGCCACATAGACCTCAACTCCCAGCTTTCTGTTGTTGATATAGTATTTTGTTTTGTCAAAGTCATAGCCAGTGGCCTTAAAGAAAATATGCAACCCTTTCCCAGATGGACTGTGTTCCATATAGCAACCACTAAAAACATCTACAACAATTTGGGCAATAGGCTTAAGCTTATCACCACTGTCAAAGCAATCATCTAAGTCGATAACACAGATGTCATTACCTACCAAAAATCCGATACCGTCATAATCACTTATAGCAGCTGCTGCCGAACTAAAATCTAAAAATGTACTCCGCTGATCTGCTTTTGCCCTTTTTCTTGTTACTGGGTTATAGGGAACTTTGGTTTTTCTGCCACTTCGCTCTTCATATTTCCAACAGCAAAACTGAGGATTATCTTTAAGCATCTGAGGCAAGTTCTCATATTGTGTTTTCAGTTATTTCACCTCCTTGCCTTTTATTAATGACCCGAAACGCTACGGTTCCAGAGGGTTTGCCTTGTTTGACACAACCTCGTTATCTTTCAAGGAATACGCTCGGAATTATCGTCATGGCATATTCTGCTTGAAGTATCTCTTGCATTTCGGGGTATTCAGTTGTCAAGGAGCAGTGAGAGAAAAACTATGCTTTCATTGGGGGATTATTTTTCCTCTCACCTTATAGCCTTGGTAAAACACATTAGTTGAGGGTTTTAGAAAAATATCTTTCTTCCTCATTCATAAGCGAAGAATTTTATTGATTCGAACCCCTAAAATAAAAAAACAGCCTGTCTATTTTCTAGTAAAGACAGCTGTAATGCTTATGCTTTTGCTCAAATTTGAGCTAAAGCGATATTTAGTTTAAGAAGGCTGAAATGCCTTAGCTTTGGATGTTTCAATTAGAGTTTCCGACTTTTTTGTCTAAAAGTATTTATTTGAATAAAGCAAAAGAGAAGGGCATACACAACCATTATTATTTTTGTTAACATTGTAAAATTACTTCACAAACACAGAATAATCATGTTGTTTTTGAAGGAAATGTGCTATAATGGAAAAAACATATATAAAGAGGTGACCAAGATGACCGTTAGCTATAAAAAGCTTTGGAAATTGTTGATAGACCGCGATATGAAGAAGAAAGATTTGCAAGCTGCTGCGGGAATAAGTCCATCGTCAATTTCAAAGCTTTCTAAAAACGAATATGTCAGTATGGATGTTCTTGTAAAGGTTTGTACGGCACTTGGCGTTGATTTTAAAGATATCATGGAATTAGTGCCTAATATGGTTGAAGAAAGGAAGTAGAGTTATGGAAAACAACAGAAAAGAACAGGAACGGGCGGAATTACACCGCACGATATGGAATATGGCAAATGATCTAAGAGGCAGTGTAGATGGATGGGACTTTAAGCAATATGTTCTAGGAATGCTGTTTTACCGCTACATATCTGAAAATATTACTGCCTATATTAACGCCGGAGAATGGGAAGCTGGCAATACGGAATTTGATTATGCTAAGTTATCCGACGAAGAAGCAGAACAGGCACGAGAGGATTTAATTAAGACAAAGGGCTTCTTTATTTTACCCAGCGAACTTTTTGAAAATGTCCGAGCTCGTGCAAAGGACGATGAAAACTTAAATGAAACACTGGAACAGGTTTTCAGTAATATAGAGGCATCTGCCCAAGGAACAGAGAGTGAAGATAATTTCAAAGGTCTGTTTGACGATATTGATGTTAACAGCAATAAGCTAGGTAACACTGTAGTAAAGCGTAATGAAAAGCTGGTTAAGCTAATGAATTCTGTTGGAGAAATGAAGCTGGGAGATTACAAAGACAATACCATAGATGCATTCGGTGATGCTTATGAGTTTTTAATGGGTATGTATGCATCCAATGCAGGAAAAAGTGGTGGTGAATACTATACGCCGCAGGAGGTTTCTGAACTCCTTACCCACTTAACATTAGTAGGAAAAACTGAAGTCAACAAGGTATATGACCCCGCCTGCGGTTCTGGCTCTCTACTGCTAAAGTTTGCAAAAATCTTAGGAAAAGAAAATGTACGTCAAGGTTTCTTCGGTCAAGAAATCAACATTACAACCTACAATCTGTGCAGAATTAATATGTTCCTGCACGATATTGATTATGACAAATTTGATATTGCCCTTGGGGACACACTAACAGATCCGCAACATTGGGATGATGAGCCTTTTGAAGCCATTGTATCAAATCCACCTTACTCTATTAAATGGAAGGGCGACAATGATCCTATTTTGATTAACGATCCCCGTTTTTCTCCAGCGGGAGCATTGGCTCCTAAGTCTAAGGCAGACCTTGCTTTTATTATGCATAGTCTCTCTTGGCTTGCAACAAACGGAACAGCGGCTATCGTATGTTTCCCCGGTGTAATGTACCGCGGAGGCGCTGAAAAGAAAATCAGGCAGTACCTGATTGATAATAACTATATCGACTGTATCATTCAGTTACCGGATAACTTGTTTTATGGTACCAGCATTGCTACCTGCATTATGGTGCTGAAGAAGTCTAAATCAGAAAATAGCACCTTATTTATCGATGCATCAAAGGAATTTGTAAAGGTTACGAATAACAACAAGCTTACACAAGAAAATATTGAGACCATTCTTAACGCATTCAAAGATAGAAAAGATATAGAGCATTTTGCTAGGCTTGTGCCAAACAGTGAAATAGCTGAACAAGATTATAACCTGTCTGTTTCTACCTATGTTGAACAGGAGGATACCAGAGAAAAGATTGATATTGTTGCCCTCAATGCTGAGATAGAAAAAATTGTGGCGAGAGAGCAGATTTTGCGGGAAGAAATAGATAAGATTATTGCGGAAATTGAGGTGGGCAAATGAGTAAGTTAGATGAATTGATTGCTGAACTTTGTCCAGATGGAGTGGAGTTTGTAACAGTGGAAGAAATTTGTGACATTACACGTGGGAGAGTAATGTCCAAAAATTATCTAAGAGAAAATACTGGTGTTTATCCCGTTTATTCATCACAAACAGCAAATAACGGTGTTTTTGGCTACATAAATACTTTTGACTATGACTGCGAATCCGTAACATGGACAACAGATGGAGCAAACGCTGGTTCTGTTTTTTATCATATTAACGAAAAATTTAGTATAACAAATGTTTGTGGATTATTAAGGGTTAAAAATAATGAACTGGTAAGTACTAAGTTTCTATTTTATGTTTTGCAAGTATATGCAAAAAAATATGTTAATGATGGTATGGGTAACCCAAAATTGATGAGCAACGTCATGGCAAGGATTTCTGTTCCCCTTCCCCCTCTAGCTGTTCAGCAGGAAATTGTCCGTATTCTGGACAATTTCACAGAGCTTACAGCAGAGCTTACAGCAGAGCTTACAGCAGAGCTTACAGCAAGGAGAAAGCAGTATGAGTATTATAGGGATCTACTATTGACTGATCTTAACGAAGATACTGTTAAATGGATTTCGCTTAAAGAATGCACCCTACCAACATCAAATATAAAATGGTCTTTGGAAGATGAATCAACAACTTACAAATATATTGATTTAACGTCAGTTGATAGAGAACTACATTATATTACTGAAACACAGGAAATCAATAAAAACAATGCACCAAGTAGGGCACAACAAATCGTAAAGGCAGGCGATATTTTGTTCGCTACTACAAGACCTTTATTAAAAAGATATTGTTTAATTGATAGTGAGTATGATGGACAAATATGTAGCACTGGATTTTGTGTTTTAAGGGCAAATACAGATATTGTTCTACAAAAATGGGTTTTATATCACATTGCATCTTCTTCTTTTTATTATCATGTTGAAAAGTATCAACAAGGTGCAAGTTATCCAGCAATATCCGACACAAATGTTAAGGATTATCGGATTCCTGTCCCTCCCATTGAGGAACAAGAGCGCATCGTAGCTATCCTCGATCGCTTTGACGCTCTCTGCAACGACTTAACCAGCGGCATTCCGGCCGAAATCGAAGCACGGCAAAAGCAATATGAATATTACAGAGATAAACTGTTATCTTTCAAGGAGGTGACGGCATGAGCATTTACAACATCGTTGCCAGTACTGATGAAGCAACGGTTGTTGCTGAATATGCAGCTGAATATAATGTCCGTCCTGAAAAGTATCAGAGCGAGGCAGAACTTGAGCGGGAGTTTATCAGGCAACTAACTTCACAAGGATATGAATATATTTCAGTACACAATGAAGCTTCATTGATAGAAAATCTCCGAAAGCAACTTGAACTGCTTAATGACTTCACTTTTACTGACAGTGAATGGGATAGATTTTTCACAGAATGTATTGCCAATACAAATGAGGGTATTGTTGAAAAAACCAGAAAGATTCAAGATGACCATATCCAGATTCTAAAACGTGAAGATGGAACAACAAAGAACATATACCTTTTGGATAAAAAGAATATCCATAACAATCGTTTGCAAGTTATTAATCAATATGAAGAAGCAGGCGGCAAGCATGAAACCCGATATGATGTAACAATCCTTGTAAA
The DNA here is from genome assembly GCF_031344075.1 of Clostridium aquiflavi. Classification (NCBI taxonomy): domain Bacteria; kingdom Bacillati; phylum Bacillota; class Clostridia; order Eubacteriales; family Clostridiaceae; genus Clostridium; species Clostridium aquiflavi. Next base: position 13,530 of record NZ_JAVJAN010000007.1, on the reverse strand, counting down.
TGGACTTCCACTAGTTCATGTAGAGTTAAAGCGTCGTGGTGTTGCTATCCGTGAAGCTTTCAATCAGATAAAAAGATACCAGCGTGACAGCTTTTGGGCGGCTTCTGGTTTATTTGAGTATGTACAAATATTCGTAATCTCCAATGGCACCCATACAAAGTATTATAGTAACACCACAAGAAATGCTCATATCAAGGAGCAAAGCAGTAGTGAACGTCGAAGAAGCAAAAAAACAAGCAACAGCTTTGAGTTTACCAGCTTTTGGGCAGATGCAAACAACAAAATTATTCCTGACCTTGTGGACTTTACTAAAACATTTTTTGCCAAGCATACCCTCTTAAATATACTAACAAAATATTGTATTTTTACATCTGAAGATCTGCTCCTTGTAATGCGTCCTTATCAAATAGCTGCTGCAGAACGTATATTATCACGTATTGTAGTATCAACCAACTACAAGAAGATGGGCACAACTGCAGCTGGAGGATATATTTGGCATACAACAGGCTCTGGTAAGACATTGACCAGTTTTAAGACAGCCCAATTAGCTTCTGCCTTGCCTTACATAGACAAGGTACTGTTTGTTGTTGACCGTAAAGACCTAGACTATCAGACTATGAAGGAATATGACCGTTTTGAAAAGGGAGCAGCTAACGGTAATACGTCCACAAGAGTTCTTCAAAGACAATTGGAGGACAGGGATGAAAAAGGAAATCCTCATGAATACAAAATCATTGTAACCACGATTCAGAAGTTGGATATATTTATACGTAAAAACAAACAGCATGATATTTACAAGAAACATGTGGTATTGATTTTTGATGAGTGTCACCGTTCCCAATTTGGTGAAATGCATCAAGCTATCACGAAGAGTTTTAAGAACTACCATATCTTCGGCTTTACGGGAACTCCGATTTTTGCTGCTAATGCCAGTTCAGGAGGTAACCCACTGCTTCGTACAACCGAGCAGGCTTTTGGAGAAAAGCTACATACCTATACCATTGTAGATGCCATCAATGATGGGAATGTTCTGCCTTTTAGAATAGATTTTATTAATACCATCAAAATGCCTGATTACGTTAATGATAAAAAAGTTTATAGCATTGACAGAGAAAAAGCCTTAGCAGATCCACAGCGAATCAGTGAAATTGTTTCTTATGTTCTTGAACACTTTGATCAGAAGACGAAGCGTAATAGTTATTACACATTCTCCGCGAAATGGGAAGAAGCAGATAAGCACAACCCTAAAAAGATGATTGAAAAGCGTGAAACAAGGCGAGTTGCCGGTTTCAACTCCATATTTGCTGCTGCATCCATCCCAATGGCAATCAGATACTATAATGAGTTTAAGAAGCAGATAGCACAAAAGAACCGTAACCTTACCATTGCAACTATTTTCAGTTTTAGTGCAAATGAGGAGGAGCCAGATGGACTGTTGCCTGAAGAGGATTTTAATATGGAAAACCTTGACCAGAGCTCCAGAGACTTTCTTGAGGCGGCTATCCGAGATTACAATTCCACATTTAGTACAAATTACGATACTTCCTCGGACAAGTTCCAGAATTATTATAAAGACCTCTCTCTTCGTGTAAAGAATCGGGAGATTGATATATTGATTGTTGTCAATATGTTCCTGACAGGCTTTGATGCAACAACCCTGAATACGCTATGGGTAGATAAAAACCTGAGACAGCATGGACTGATTCAGGCTTTTTCAAGAACTAACCGCATCTTAAACAGCGTTAAGACCTATGGTAATATCGTTTGTTTCCGAGATTTGAAAGAAGAAACAGACAAAGCTATTGCACTATTCGGCAATAAGGATGCTGGCGGTATTGTACTGTTAAAAACATACGAAGAATACTATAACGGCTATGATGATAAAGGTGAATATAAGCCAGGCTATGCAGAACTGATTACAACTCTTACAACACAGTATCCCCTTGGCCAACCTATTATCGGAGAAGAAGCAGAAAAAGACTTTATCCGGTTATATGGAGCAATACTTCGACTCAGAAATATTCTTACTTCCTTCGATGACTTTGAAGGAAACGAGATTTTATCTGAAAGGGATTTTCAGGACTATCAGAGCATTTATATTGACCTGTATCAGGAATATAGAAAAGGTACTGATGGTGACAAAGAAACTATCAATGATGACATAGTTTTTGAGATTGAACTGGTCAAGCAGATAGAGGTAAATATTGACTACATCCTTATGCTTGTAGCTAAATATCAACAATCCAACTGCAAGGATAAAACCATTCTTACGACCATTGATAAGGCTATCAATTCGAGTATTGAACTTCGAAGTAAGAAAGAACTTATCGAGCGTTTTATAGAGCAAGTCAATGTATCGACCAAAGTGGATGAGGATTGGCGAAAATTCCTCCACGAGCGTAAAGAAGCGGATATTTCAGCAATTATAGAAGAAGAAAGATTAAAGCCCGAAGAAACCCGCCGTTTTATCGACAATGCATTCCGAGACGGAATGCTTAAAACGACCGGTACAGATATTGATAAAATCATGCCACCTGTATCCCGCTTTGGCGGAGGCAGAGCTGCGAAAAAGCAAGGAATTATCGAAAAACTGATGTTATTCTTTGAGAAGTATTTAGGGTTGGTGTAGCAACTTGCATTACGATCATTAATTATAATTAGCATTATAGTTGCTATGCTAATTTTTAGGGGGAGGGAAGACAGTGGAAATAGAAAACTTGAAAAGTGAAGAATATGGAGAACAATATAAAGAACATTTACTTGAACAATGGAAAACCTGTGTTGAAATGGCCAATAGTAATAGTGAGCGACGAATCAGTACTAACAATGTATACATCACAGTCAATGCTGCTATTATTGCGTTGATTTCATTTACGTTTGATTATAAAAGCATACTTCTATCTATAGTCGGAGCAATTGTAAGTATACTGTGGTTAAATTCGATAATAAGCTATAAGAAACTTAATAGTGTTAAATATCAAATAATAAATGAAATCGAAAAAAAGTTGCCCATATCTCCATATGCCTATGAATGGTCATTGCTTGGAGATAATAAAAAGTATAGGCGATTTACACATCTGGAACGAATTCTTCCATGGCTTTTTATTATCCTCTACATAATATGCATATTTTGGCAAGTGGCAATTTGTATTTTTAAATGAACACATACATGAACAATAGTTGTGCAGTAGTATTACGAAAATACATGTAAAAAATTTTTATACTAAGGAGGTTAATAAAATGTATAATTTATTTATAAGCCATTCATGGACTTATTCGGATGCATATGACAGATTGGTTGATCTATTAGATAACGCTAGCTATTTCTCGTATAGAAATTATTCTGTGCCTAAGGATAACCCTATACACAATGCCCCGACACAGTGGCAGCTAAAAGAAGCCATTAAAGCTCAAATGGCTCCTGCCAGTTGTGTTTTAATTCTTGCTGGTGTCTATTCTACATATAGTAAGTGGATTAATATAGAAATAGACCTTGCGAAAAATGGTTTTTATACTCCAAAACGGATTATTGCAATTGAGCCTTGGGGCTCTGAACGAACTTCACAAGTCGTTAAAAATGCAGCTGATGAAATTGTTAAGTGGAATACCAGTTCAATTGTTGGAGCTATACGTAAATAATTGTATAAAAAAAGAGACCAGTCACTACAAGCAATTACACTTGAACATGACTGGTCTTTTTTGTCCCGCTTGAAGCTGTTCAGTTAAGTTTTTCTTCAATCCCTAAGTGAACGCTTCTTTTAGGGGTGGTTTTTTATTTTGGATTAGATTAATTAATTAAAATTAAACACTAGATAAAAAATATGAAATACATGTCTTATATTAAATAAAAATGAATATGACAGAAAAGGTGGAAAAGTTATAGTTTTCTCAATAAAATATACTGAAATATGAAATTTTTATAAAATATTTAATTGTTTTCAAAAAAAGTAGTTAAAAACAATTTTATATATAGTATAATAGAATATGGATTTATGGAAATGCAAAATATTTAGAATAAAATATTGCAATATTTGTAATAATTTGGATTAAAAGTAAAAAAAGATGTAGCATAAATATAGTTATTATTTTATAATTATATTAAATAGATAAAAAATGTATTATTATTGGGTAAAATATAACTATTTAAATTATTAAAGAAATTATTATGGGGGGAAACACATGCCTATAAATTCAATTAAATCATATGATACATATAATTTGATCAAAGATGGACTTAAAGCATCTAATGCAAGGTCAAAAGCTATAGCTAATAATATGGCAAATATAAACACAAAAGGATATAAGAAATTCAATGTAATTTTTGAAGAAAACTTAAAAAATGGCTCAGATACAAAGGATTTATCATTGAAAATTACAAATTCTAGACATTTAAGAGGAAATAATGATTTAAATGGCGATATAGAAGTCGTAAGAGAAGAAAATACTAGTATGAGAACTGATGATAACAATGTAGATTTAGAACTTGAAAAAGTTAATCAAGCTGCTAATACATTAAAATACAATGCTTTGATTACTAAATTAAATGGGAAATTTAATAGTTTAAAAACTGTTATAAAGTAAAGGAGGGATAATTTATGAATGCATTTACATCTATGCAAATAAGTGCCACAGGTATTTCAGCAGAAAGATTAAGAATGGATACAATAACATCTAACATGACTAATTCAAGTACCACAAGAAGTGCAGATGGTAGTGGTCCTTATGTTAGAAAAATAGCAGTTTTTCAAGAAGCACTTGATGAAAATAGAAAAATGGCAGGAATTAAACCAGTGAAAATCGTAGAGGATAAATCACCACTTAGAAAGGTTTATAACCCTACTCATCCTGATGCGGATGCAACAGGATATGTAACTATGCCTAATGTTAATGTGCTAAATGAAATGGCGGATATGATGGTATCTACAAGATCATATGAAGCCAATGTAGAAACATTAAATGCACTTAAAGGAATGTTTTCAAAAGCTTTAGAAATTGGTAAATAAGGAGTAAATAAGAATGAAGATTATTAATGGGTTTGACCAAAAACAAGTGTTATTTAACAATAAATTTGATGTTTTAAATAATAAAAATGGACAAGAAGTTACATCTAATAAAGAAAACAATGTGAGCTTTGGTGAAACATTGAAAAATTGTATAAGTGATGTAAATACAAAACAAGTACAAGCTGATAATTACACCAATGCTTTTGTTAAAGGTGATGATGTAAATATAGATGAAGTTATGATAAAAGGAGAAGAGGCAAGCTTAGCATTACAATTCTTAGTTAAAACTAGAGATAATTTAGTGGAATCATATAAAGAATTAATAAAAATGCAATTGTAACTGAAGTGAGGAGTGCTACGATAAATGAATAAACTTTTAGAAAAAGTCAAAGGGCTGTGGGAAAAGTTTAAAACTCAAAGCAAGAAAATAAAAATTGCTATTTTTGTATCCTGTGTTGCTGTAATTATTGCTATTGCAAGTACAGTAATTTACACATCATCAAATAAGTACCAAATTTTGTTTTCAAATCTTGATCCCAAAGATGCACAGACTATACTCGCTAAGCTAAATGAACAAAAAGTTACAACCAAAATACAAGGGGATACTATTTTAGTACCTAATGATAAGGTAGATCAATTAAGGCTAGAACTAGCTCCTGAATTGAAATCAGGAAGTAGTGGATATGAATTAATGGATAGTGGAAGTTCTTTTGGAATGACGGACGAGGAGTTTAAAGTTAAAAAGTTAAGAATGCAAGAGGGAGAACTTGAAAAAACAATAAAAAGTTTTTCTCAAGTACAAAGTGCAAGAGTTCATATAACACCATCTACAGACTCAGTTTTTGTTAAGGAAAGTACGCCAGGAAAGGCTGCTGTATACTTAGAGTTAAAGACAGGAAGCGAAATTACTAAAGATCAAGTGAAATCAATAGTTGCACTTGTTTCAGGTAGTACAGAAAATATTCCTAAAGAAAATATTGAAGTCATAGATGATAAGATGAATTTACTTACAGCTAATTTAAATGATGATGAAAATGAGATGATGAGCTCAGAATCGTTAGATAAGCAATATTCTTTAGAAAAAAATTATGAAAGTAAATTACAAAAGGAAATAGTAAGCTTATTAGAACCTGTTATAGGTAAAGACAAGGTTAAGGCTACTATTAATGTAGACTTAGATTTTGATTCTAAGCAACAAACACAAACAGTTCTTGATCCTAATAAAGTAGTTGTAAGTCAACAAACAATTAAAGAAGTTAATAATAATGGTACTGATGGGAACATTAGCGAGAGTCCCGTTGATAATAATATAAGTAACACTACAGATAATAAAAATAATACAAATTCTAATTCAACAAGAGAAGAACAAAAAAATAACTATGAAATTGGAAAAACTGAAACTAAGGTTATTAGCGCGCCAGGTGAAGTTAAGAGAATGACAGCTTCAGTTGTGGTTGATGGAAATTTAGACGCAGCAACGCAACAGGCTATTGAAAATGCAGTATCTAATGCAATTGGATTTAATTCTGTTAGAGGAGATCAAATTTCTGTATTAGGTATGAATTTTGATCCAAGTCTAAAAGAAGACGCTCAAAACCAAACAGATGCATTTAATGCAGAAGCTAAACAAAAGGAAATGCAAAAATATATAATTATGGGTGCTATAGCATTATTAGCTTTAATTATAATAATAGTTATTTTAGTTAAAAAGAGAAGAAAAAATGCTAAAGATGAGTATGATGATGAAACTCAATTGTTAGATGTAGTAGTTGGGGATGAAAAAGAATCAGAATTATTTGAACCAATAGAATTTGAGACTAAAAATGAAAAAACTCATATGGAAAATGAAATTAAAAAATATGCCACAGATAAGCCAGAGCAAGTGGTTGAAATTATCAAAGCTTGGCTTGCAGAGGATGAGAGGTGATAGTCTGTGAGTAAAGAACCTAAAAAATTAACAGGAGTTCAAAAAGCAGCAATACTTTTTATAACGCTTGGACCGGAAGCTTCATCAGGAATATTGAAAAAATTACCTGAGCAAGAGATTCAAAAGATATCATATGAAATTGCTAATATAACTTCTGTTACATCAGAACAAAGAGAAGAAATTTTAGATGAATTTTTAGAAATAAATAAAGCAAGAGATTATATAATTGAGGGCGGAATGGATTATGCTAAAGTTTTATTATCAAAAGCTTTAGGTGCACAAAGAGCAAATGAAATCTTAGAAAAAGTTTCAGAAGCTACATCACAATACAGACCATTTGCTATTGCTAGAAAAGCTGATGCTCATCAGCTTTTAAATGCAATAACTTATGAACATCCTCAAACTATAGCTTTAATTTTATGCTATTTACAAGCTGATAAAGCAGCTCAAGTTATGGCAGAACTTTCAGAAGAAACTCAATCAGAGGTTGCATTTAGAATTGCAACTATGAGTAATACATCTCCAATGGTTATAAAAGAGATAGAGGCAGTACTTGAAAGTAAGTTGTCTTCTGTAGTAAAGACAGAGATGACAAGCTTAGGTGGAGTTCAAACATTAGTTGACATTTTAAATCAAGTTGATAGAACAACTGAAAAGAATATTACAGAGGGTCTTGAAAGAGAAGATGCAGAACTTGCAGATAAGATTAAGAGTTCTATGTTCGTATTTGAAGATATTATTACTCTTGATGATGTATCTATTCAAAGAATTCTTAGAGAAGTTGAAGTTGGTGATTTATCACTTGCACTTAAAGGCTGTTCAGAAGATGTTGCAAATGCAATTTATAGAAATCAATCTAAGAGAGCTGCTGCTTCTTTAAAGGAAGATATGGAATTCTTAGGACCTGTAAGACTTATGGATGTTGAAAAGGCACAACAAAAGATTGTTTCTATAATTAGAAGATTAGACGAATCAAATGAAATAATAATTTCAAGAGGTGGAGAAGATGCAATCATCGTATAGTATTATAAAAAAGAACTGTGCTTTGGATGCAGAAAAAAAGAAAATTTCTACTGAATATATATCTAAGAAAAAGAAAACAGAGTTTGAAGAAAATATTGAAGAAGAAGTTCAAGAAAAATTTTATTCAAAAGAAGAAGTAGATGCTTTAATTGAAAAGTATGAAGAAATAGGAAAAAGAATAATACAAGATGCCAACAATGAAAAACAGGGAATCATTTTAAGAGGAACCATGCAAGCTCAAAATTTGGAAAAAGAAGCTTATGAAAAGGGATATGAAGAAGGGCTAAAAAATGGTTATGATGACGGATATAAAAAAGCTTATGATGAAAATATAGATTTAGCCAAAGCTAAATCTAAAGAAATTATTAATAAAGCAGAAGAAGTTCTAAAATCTGCTAATGAGAATTATGCTGAATATTTAGAAGAGAAGAAGTCTGATATTATAAAATTATCTTTAGAGATTGCTAAAAACATCTTAAGAAAAGAATTAAGTTATGAAGATTCAATGAACTTATTAGTTGAAGAGGCTATTGAGTTATCCAAAGGTGAAGAGAATTTAATAATAAAATGTAATTCTATTCATGTTGAAGAACTTAAGTCACAAGTTAATAGGTGGAAAATATCTTATTCAATAAAAGATGAAATCTTTATATTAACAGATGATTTTATGGAACCAGGTAATGCTACTATAGAAAAACCTAATGGCAAAGTAATTGTTGGATTTGATATAGGCATGGAAGCAATAAAAAAAGAAATATTGGGACAAGATTAGGAGTATTAAACATGATGGATATTGACTTTAATAACTTAATCAAGAAGGTTGACAATACTAATTCAATATATACTGAAGGTGTAGTTAATAAAGTAATTGGTCTTACAGTTGAAGTAAAAGGCATAAAAGGATTTGTTGGAGAGTTATGTATTATATATAATGAAAAAAATACTCCTGTTAATTGCGAAGTGGTTGGTTTTAAAGATGGATTTGTTGTTTTAATGCCATTAGATGAATTAATAGGAATTTCTCCAGGATGTAGAGTAGTTCCAATGCGTAAGCCTTTAAGTGTAAGATGTTCTGATAAACTATTAGGTGAAATTATTGATGGATTAGGAAAGCCACTAAGGGGGGAAGAGCTTCTAGAAGGAGAAGATTACCCACTAGAAAATAATCCACCAGATCCTTTGAAAAGAAAAAGAATTAAAGAAATAATGCCAACAGGTATTAGAGCTATAGATGGATTCTTAACTTGTGGAGATGGTCAAAGAATAGGTATTTTTGCAGGAAGTGGAGTTGGTAAGAGTACTACTCTTGGGATGATAGCAAGAGAAGCAAAGGCAGATGTCAATGTTATTGCTTTAATTGGAGAAAGAGGTAGAGAGGTTCTGGAATTTATAGAGAAAGATTTAGGACCAGAAGGTATGAAAAAATCAGTTGTAGTTTGTGCTACTTCTGATAAACCAGCATTAATAAGATTAAAGGGTGCTCTTACAGCTACTGCAATAGCAGAATATTTTAGAGACAAAGGTAAAAAAGTAATTTTAATGATGGATTCTGTTACAAGATTTGCAATGGCTCAGAGAGAAGTAGGTCTTGCAATAGGAGAGCCTCCTGCAACAAAGGGATATACACCATCAGTATTTGCTAAGTTACCAAAATTAATGGAGAGGTCTGGGACGTCAGAAGATGGTTCAATAACTGCTTTTTACACAGTTTTGGTTGATGGAGATGATTTTAATGAACCAATAGCAGATGCTGTAAGAGGTATCTTGGATGGGCATATTGTACTATCAAGATCTCTTGCTCATAAAAATCATTATCCTGCAATTGATATATTAAATAGTGTAAGTAGACTTATGAATTCAATAGCTCCACCACAGCATATAAAAGCAGCTTCTATTGCTAGAGACCTTTTAGCAACATATAAAGAATCAGAGGATTTAATTAATATAGGAGCATATGTAAAAGGTAGTAATAAAAAAATAGATTTAGCAATTTCTTATCATGATAAAATAGAAGAATTTCTGCGTCAAACTGTTAATGAAAAATCAAATTTTGATGAGAGTATAAGTTATTTAGTGTCAATGTTTGAATAGTAAATATCACACATCAGTAGTGGAGGTATGGTAAGTGGCAGAAAAATTTAAATTTAGTTTAGATAAGCTTCTTGAAATAAGACAAGATAAAGAAGAAGAGAGCAAAAGAATTTTTACTGAAACACAAAGACAAAAACAAAACACTGAAAAAAAATTAAATCAATTAAAGTTTAATTATGATAAATATAATGGAATTGTTCCAGGGGAAGATGTAGTATACCAAAAATTAAAAAGGTATTATCTTCAAGGACTTGAAACTGGAATTAAAGAAACTGAAAAAGATTTAGTTTTGAAGGACAAAAAAGTGAATGAAGCTAGAAGTGATTTGGTATCTAAACAGGTTGATAGGAAAACTGTTGAAATATTAAAAGAAAAAAAATTTTTAGAGCACATTAAAGAGGAAGAAAGGGTTGAACAAGTTAACCTTGATGAAATAGCCCTTTATTCATATATGAGAAGAATCAATGAAGGGAGGTGAGAATAAATGAAAATGAATATAAGTTCTAATTTAAATTTAACATCATTAAATACAGAATCTAATGTAACACCATCTAAAGTTAATAGTGTATCACATAGTAATGATAAAAATTACACTGCAAAAAGTAAAGATGATACAAGCTTTAAAGATGTACTAAATGAAAAATCAAATACAAAAGTAGAAAATACAAAGAATGATAGTGAAAATATAAAAGGTAAGATTGAAGCTGTAGATAAAAATGTTAATGACAAAGATGTTAATGTAGAAGAAAAAATTAATGAAATAGAAGAAAAACTTGATACTGCATCAAAAGATGAAATTATTGAAATGTTAAATTCAATTTTTAATATGTTATCTTCTGTTAAAGATGAAAATATTGAAGTAAAAGATTTAAATTCTGATATATTGAATTCAATAATTAACAACTTAGGTAAAGAAAATAGTGATTTACCTAAGCTTCTTGAAAATCTATTAAATGCTTCAGAAAGTCCTTTAACTAATTTATTAAATTCTGATAATAAAGATTTATTAAATAAGTTATTGAGTAAGTTAGGAAATAAACTTGATGAAGATACAGATGTATCAAATAAAGTTAAAGATTTAATGAGCCAAATATCAAGTTCATTAGAAAATAAGGAAAATAAAACTTCTAACTTTAATACTGCATTTAAGAATTTTGAGCAAAATGCCAATTCTCAAATGAATAATCAAAATATTGAAGAAGAAAAAGTACCTACAAGCACTTCAGATGAAGATGATTTTTTAAATAAGCTTTTAAACAATAATAAAGATGATAGCGTATTAAATAAAATCAATTTACTTTCTTCAAGAAATGAAATTAATTCAAATAATGTAGCTGCTCCAACTGAGCCAGTAACAATAAATAAAGCAACTATGGGAGACGATTTAATTAAAAATGTTAAGCTTATGATTACAAACTCTATGAAAGAATTAACAGTAAAAATAAACCCAAAAGATTTAGGTCAAGTTACTATTAGTTTGATTCAAGAAAATGGAATCATGAAAGCTAACATAAAAGCAAATTCTAAAGAAACATTTGAACTTCTTTCACAAAATTTAGTTGAAATGAAAAAAGCCATAGGTGAACAAAATATAAAAGTTGCTGATGTAAATGTAGAATTGTATCAAGAAGATACTACATTCTTTAAAGAACAAGGCTTTGGAAGAGGATTAGCTAAAGAAAATCAAAAACAAAACAGTAATAATGGACAAACATCTGAAATTGATTCAGTGGAATCAGAAGATGATATTATAGAAGATTTAAATAGTAATTTAGACTTTTTTGCTTAGGAGGTGAAGTTATGACTTTTTCTATGAGTGATGTAAATGCAGCTCTCGGTAAGACCAATGCATCTAATGCAGCAAATAGTAAGACTAATTCTACTCAAGGAAAAATGACAACTGATAGAGGAACTAAAATATCTAAATCAGGTCAAGAATTTGATAAAAACTCATTTTTAAAGCTTTTATCAGCTCAGTTATCTAATTTAGATCCAACATCCGATCAAGACTCAACGGCATATGTTACTCAAATGGCACAATTTGCAGCTATGGAACAAATGTACAACTTAAATGATACGATGAGTAATTTTTCATATCAACAATTAATTGGTAAGGGTGTAACACTAGATGCAGCAAATAAAAAAGGTGAATTATATACAGGCGTAGTTAGAGGAGTGTCTAAAGATAAATATGGTACTTATATTTCTGTAGAAGTTAATGAAAATGGTAAAAATGAGTACAAAGTATTTGATGTTAGTAAGATACAAACAGTCTTAGAAGTTCCTAATTATACAGCGTCAGATGTTAATAGCATATTAGTGAATTCAGACTTTTTATCAGCTTCAGCTTTAAAGGATCAAAAAGTAGTTATTTCTACTTATGATGAAAATAATAAGAACATCATAATAAAAGGAACCATAAAAAGTACATTTATAGATAATGGTGTTGTTAAAGTTAGAGTAGAGACTGAAGATGAAGAAGGAAACTTAATTACAAAGGAATATCCATACGCTTCAATAGTAAAAGCAGGAGATTTAACTGAAGATGACATGAATGTTAAACCAGAAGAAAAGCCAGAGGAAAAGCCTGAAGAGAAACCAGAAGAAGATTCAAAAGTAGAAAATACAAATAAGGTGGATTCACAAAATCCAACAGAAGAAGAAAAGGTAAGTCAAGTTTTAGGAATGGTAGATAATAAGGACAAGGCAGGATACGGACAAGACTATGCAAATGACCTTGAAAAATTACAATCAATATTAGGAAAATAATTGAGTTATAGAATAATCAATGGTCAAGTGTATCCAATAGGTACCTTTGAACCTGTTAAGAATACCAATCCAAAATTTACAACAAAAACAGAAGAAAAAAATAGTTTTAAAGATGTATTAAATAATGTTATCAATAAGAATCAAGGTTTTATTGTATCAAAGCATGCAGCTGAAAGACTAAATGAAATTAACTTTACAGATAAAGATATGCAAGAAATTGAAAAAGGATTCCAAATCGCAAAAGATAAAAACTCAAAGAATTCTGTTATTTTGTACAAAGATACTGCATTAATTGCAAGTATAGAAAATAGGACATTAATAACAGCTATTGAGAAAGAAAGAGCAAAAGATAATATATTTACCAATATAGATAGTGTGGTAATACTATAGGCTGGACCTTAGACAATTGACAATTGACAATTGACAATTGACAGTTAAGGAATAAATAATTTTATGATTGTAAATTGAATATTGTAAATTGAGCATTGTTAACATGGAAGCCTAGACTTGTTGAATGATAGAGACAAGTTAACGAATTATGATTTGGAGGCAATAAAATATGTTAAGATCAATGTATTCTGGAATAAGTGGAATGAAATCTAATCAAGTTAAATTAGATGTTATAGGTAATAACATTGCTAATGTAAGTACTACAGGATTTAAAGCATCAAGTGCAAGATTTTCTGATATGCTTTATCAAAATATGTCATCAGCAAC
>NZ_JAVJAN010000079.1:0-5004 GCF_031344075.1 Clostridium aquiflavi | reverse complement strand
TCCGAACAGGAAAGTTAAGATCCATAGCGCCGAAGGTACTGCACGGGAGACTGTGTGGGAGATTAGGACGTTGCCAGGTAAGCATGGTTCACTAGCTCAGTCGGTAGAGCACATGACTTTTAATCATGGTGTCCCGGGTTCGATTCCCGGGTGAGCCACCAAAATCGTTTCTTTAATATTAAAGAAACGATTTTTTTATTTCATTTTTAAATTTATTATATTCGAATTATAATTTAGTAAATATTAAAAGAAATAATTCTTTTAATATTAAAATTTAATAACAAATTAAATTTTAAAAAGTAAAATTAATATGTTTCATTATTATTGATAATTAAGAGCGATAAATAAAGTTGATTTGTGATTAAACAAAATAGTCTTTAAATTAGTTTAATTTAAAGACATAATATATACATCTAATAAAAGTAAAAAAGGCATCCTATAAAGTATATATAATAGGATGTCTTTTTTATTTGCTATAGTATATAAGTTTGATTTTAAATATTAATCTAAAATTAAACTGTTATTTTTAATCTGTAGCTTGCTTTATTGAATTTTATATCTATAATATATAAATTGTAATTTGATAAAGTCTTAAATCTTTTAAATTGGTATTATCCAATTAATATGTTACAAGCTCTATCAAGGATTCCATTAAGTTCAGCTAATGCGACTCCAAAATTAGTTATAGGAACATTTTTTTCTTTAACTACCTCTAATCTTGATAATAGTTGCTTTCTTGTAAACATACAAGAACCACAATGTACTATTAATTTAAATTCTGATAAATTCTTTGGAAAATCACTTCCTGATACATTTACTATGTCTAATTTTCCACCAACTTTTTTTTCAAGTAATAAAGGTAGTTTTTCTCTTGCAATATCACCTTTTTGTGCATGATGAGTGCAAGCTTCTGCAATTAATACTTTGTCATTAGGTTTTAAATTATTAATAGCTTTAGCTCCTTTTATAAATAATTCTAAATCACCCTTATATCTTGCCATTAAAATAGAGAATGAGGTTAATCTTATATTTGAGGGAACTATTTCATTTACCTTTTTAAACATTTGAGAATCTGTAATTACTAAAGATGGATTTTTGACTATCTTTAGCAAGTCTTCTAATTCTGTATCTTTGACTGTAAGTGCCATAGCATCATTATCTAGTATATCTCTTATTATTTGTACTTGAGGCAATATAAGTCTTCCTTTAGGGGCTTGGATATCCTGAGGAGCGACTAATATAACCCTAGCCTTAGGATTTACAATATCACCAAGTATAGTAGGCATTTCAAAATCAATAGGTGCATTTTTAATAAGAAGCTCTTTAAATTTACCTATATTTATTTTTTCTCTAGAACTTATTTCTACAAATGGAATATCAAATTCTTTTTGTAATAATTCTAAGTTGCTCATTCCTAAATCAATTTTATTTATTACTCCTATTACAGGAATATTTTTTTGTTTTAAATCTTTAAACCATTCTTTTTCATTTTCAATATTATTATCTTCTGCTGAAAATACAAGTACAGCTAAATCTGTTTTTAACATTACCTCTTTTGTTTTTTCAACTCTTAATGTTCCTAAATCACCAGTATCATCTAATCCAGCGGTATCTATAATAACCACTGGTCCTAAAGGAAGTAATTCCATTGCCTTTGAAACAGGATCAGTTGTAGTACCAGGAGTATCTGACACTAATGAAAGTGGTTGATTTGTTAGAGCATTAATTAAACTTGATTTACCGGCGTTTCTTTTTCCGAATATAGATATATGTAGTCTATTTGCTTTTGGAGTGTTAAGCATAAATATGCCTCCTTTATAACTTGATTTTCAATTTTTAATTAGATAGTGTATTTTTTACTCAATATAAATAGTTCATGTATATTTTTATTATTGGAATAAACAAATTTTATTATTGTTCTATAAACATTTGTAAAACTTCTTTTCTTTTAGTTTTGTTTATTTTTTAGTAACTTGAACTTACTAGATATATCATCTTTTATAAATGTTAAGAAACATCTTAAATTCTGTAAGTCTTCTTTTAGTGTAGTTTCTTCATCTGAAGAAAGATATCCGTTATTAAATAATGTAAGAATAAAAAATAGTATACCTAGATTAATATAAATATCTTTTATGTCTGCAATAAATAAATTGCTAATGCCAATAAAATCTAAACTTCCACCATAAAATAGTTTATCAATTAATGAACAAAGAGCTCCGCTGAATATAAACAAAAAAGACATATCTGCCCAAAAATCTTTATTACCTTTATATAAGGAGTATCTGTATATTTCGACAAATACAAAAAGTGCAATGATATTAAAAAATATTAATAATGTGAAGCTTACATTAGTTCCAAATCTTGCATTTAACCATGAACCATCAGTATTGATTATTGGATTAAAAGATAGTAAATTAGGAATTATATTGATGTAAGTATCAAAATAAAATAACTTTATAAATATTTTTATTCCTTGGTCAATTAGCATTAATGATAAAAAAAGTTTTAACATTGTTTTAAATTTAAATCCATTTTGATTTTTATATCCTATTTTATAAATGAATAATCCTACTAAAGCAAACAAAAACATAAGAAATATATTTAACATTACTGTAGGAGTATCTTTAATCCTACCTGTGAACAATTCAAACAAAAAGTATAAAAACCACATAAGTGGTAGAATGCTTACTGTTAAGATTTTTTTATTATTCATACATTTTCCTCCTAAATATAGTGTGAACAGTTTTTTATATCAATTATAACTCTTACATAATTTATTAAAGCGTTATTTAATGATTTTATTTTATAACTAAAAATATTGTGGTATAAGATTTTTTACACCTATAAATGAGTAAAGGCATAAAATAGATGATTTCATGGTTTATATGCAACTTTTTTTATTATATTAAAGTTTATCATATTAAATTTTAAAATTCATCATTATATAATATATAAATTAAATATTGAAATTTAAAAAATATATTTTTGTATCAAGCAATATTTTACAATACATGTAATATATAATGATAAAATTAAATAAGATATTATATTAGAAAAAACATTATATAAAATTTGAGGGGGGAGTTAATCATGTTAACTATTTTTGCTATATCAGATTCTATAGCAGAAACAGCTCATCAAGTAACACTAGCAGTGGCAGCTCAGTTTAGAGAAAAAATAAAAATAAGAAGAGTACCATATATCAAAACAATTGATGATGTGGATTGTATTTTTCCTGAAATAGCTAAAGTGGAAAGAAAAATAATCATATCAACAATAATTACTGTAGATGTTAGAGAATACTTAACTAAAAAATGTTATGAAGAAGATATTTATATTATGAATGTTCTAGGACCTCTTATAGATTCTATATCAAGTATGTTGAACACTAATCCAGAATATAAACCTGGGGCCATGAGACAAATAGATGAAATGTATTATAAAAGAATAGAGGCTATGGAATTTGCGATGCAATATGATGATAGTAAAGACTATAGAGGACTTAAAAATGCAGATGTAGTTTTAATAGGATTATCAAGAACGTCAAAGACACCATTAAGCATGTATCTAGCTAATAAGGGGATTAAAGCTATAAATATACCATTAATGCCTGAAATAGGTGTACCAGATGATATATATATTATAGATAAGAAGAAAATTTTTGGATTAAAAATAGATCCATTTCAATTAATAGAAATTAGAAAGAAAAGATTAGATAAATTCCATCACATATCTTCAAGTATTGAATATGCTGGTGATGAAAGAATATTAGAAGAATTAGAGTATTCAGATAAGGTAATGAAGAAGTTAGGATGTAAAACAATAGATATAACACAAAGGGCTATAGAAGATACAGCTTTAATTATTTTAGAATCAATTGGATATAATAAGAGCACGAATAGTTATTAGATATATTGTGGTTCTTGGGGAGTGTGATTTAATATGAAAATAGGATTAGTACTATCAGGGGGAGGAGCTAGGGGAGCATATCAAATCGGTGTATGGAAGGCATTAAAAGAGTTGAAAATTGATAGATATATAGAAGTAATTTCAGGGACATCAATCGGTGCATTAAATTCTATATTATTTTGCCAAGGAGATATAGAGAAGGCAGAGGAAGCGTGGCTTAATATATCAAAGGAAAAAGTTCTTCCTATAGATAAGAGAGATTTGAATATTAAAGGTTTTTTAATATCATTAGGATTAAAAAATATGAACTTAGTAAAAAAATGTATGCCAAAGATGATTGATACAGGAAATCTTTCAAGGGGAGGTTTAACTGATATTATTAATAAATATGTAAATTTTAAAGATATAGATGAGTGCAATAAATTATGCTATGTAGCTTGTACAGAGCTTACAACTTTTCAACCTAAATACTTTAAGATTAATGGATATAATGAAGAGAATATAAGAAGTATTTTATTTGCATCATCAGCATTACCTATGATATATGAATCAGAAGAATTTGAATCTATAAAATATTTAGATGGTGGAATGGCTGATAATGTTCCTGTACAGCCTGTATATGGAGAAAACTGTGACATTATAATAGTAGTGCATCTTTCTAAAGATTCTCATATAAATAAAAAGTTATTTCCAAATACTAAAATAATAGAGATATATCCATCTGTTATGGAAGAGGGGGTATTAGATGGTATATTGGATTTTGTTCCTGAGAGTGCTGAAAAAAGAATTAAACTAGGTTATATTGATACCATTGATTATTTAAAGCCAATTATGGATTTAGGTGTATTGGTATTTAAACATAAACCAATACCTGATATAGATACTCAAAAAGTACTTAAATACGTAAAAAGTAAATTTATTAAAAAAGAATAGAAAATTATTGTTGACACTATATAAATAAAATGGTAAGATAAAACACGTCGCTAAGAGATGCGGCCAACAAGAAAGAAAAAAGTTAAGAAATTAAATTTCAACTTATTAAAAACTTGTTGACAGAAAAGAAATTAAATGTTATACTGATTAAGTCGCTTAAGG
>NZ_JAVJAN010000078.1:0-5141 GCF_031344075.1 Clostridium aquiflavi | reverse complement strand
CTGAGCCAGGATCAAACTCTCAATAAAAAGTTTAATCTTGACTTACTCAAATAAAGAATTGCTGGTTTATTTTAATGTTTCTTGTTCTGTTCAATTTTCAAAGATCTTCGCTGTCTTTCGACCGCTTTATTATAATAACATTATCAGTTTTAGTTGTCAACATTTTTTTCAAATATTTTTAATCAACTTTCAACTAATTTTGCACTGTTGCTTCGACATTTATTTATCGCTCACAACGGATATTATGATATCATGATTATGTATTGTTATATACATTTATTTTAGCTTATTATAATAAATTAAACGAATTTTTCTCTATTTACCTTCATTTATTTAACTTTTACATATATTGATACACGTGGGTGAGTTATTGCCTTTTTATTCCCACATTACATTTTACCACCCTAAAACACTACATATATTCTTTACTCTTTGCGCAAGTTATCATAATATTAATACTATAAATGTTAATAAAAATTATTAAATTAACCTTTAATATACTACTTGGGGGGATTTTTTATGATAAAAAAAATATTAAGCTTACTTTTATTATGTTCTACTTTGTTTATAGTAGGTTGTACTAAACAAGAAGAAAAAAAAAGCGTTGATAAATCAACTTCAACAATTTCTTCATCCAGCGAGTTAACATCCAATTCAATTTCACCATTTATATTAACTGACTCAACTTCTTTTCGTTGTCCATTTGTATTTAACAATGATACATTAATATTTCCTAATCCAGATGAGAACAATAGAATTTCAATGATAAATGCTCCTCTTCCAAAGGATATATTGAAAAGTAGTGATTTAAACGATCTAGTTGATTATTATACTGGTGACTTAGCTTTAGTAAATAGTACTCTTTATTTTGCAGATGGAAGTAATAGCAATGGACTATCTTCTATAAATGTTTCTGATAAAACATATACCTCTTTAAATAAAGATTCTGTTTATAGTTTAATTTCTTCAAACGATAAATTATTTTACATAAATAAAAATGATAATCAGAAATTATACAGTTATGATATAAGTAAAAATACATCTTCTGCATTATCTTTAGATAGTGTTGGATCTTTTATAGTTAATGGAGATTTTTTAATCTATCAAAACTTAAGTGATAATTCAAAGCTTTATTACGTTAAAAATGATGGTACTAATAGAACTAAATTAACTGATTATACTGCTAATAGTTTTATTCCATTTGATGGAGAAATCTTATTTTTTAATACATCTGATAACGAAACATTATATTCATTAAATATAACAACTTTAGAATCAAAAAGAATTTCAACTTTACGTGGAGAGAATTTAAAGTCTATAAATAATCAATTATTTTTCATAAATAATGATGACTCAAATTATTTATATTCTTTATCTGTAGATTTACCTAATTCTAAAGTTGATTCAAAGCCGTATATTTCTGAATCTCTAAATAATTATTATTTAACTAGCTCAGGAATATTTTATGAAAAATCTATAAATATTAATAATATATATTATTATCAATTTTCTGCAAAAAATTAGACAAAAAGACTGATGGTATTCTAGTATCATCAGTCTTTTCTTTATTATTGGGCTATGTTTTAAATCATTCTGTTTTTACTTTTCATTGATATTAAAATGATTTCCTCTGTACATGAACTTTATACTAAATTATCTAGATGTTTTTAAAATAATACATTATAAATTACTAACTATCTCTTTAAATTTATTTCCTCTAATCATAAAGTTAGGGAACATATCAAAAGATGCACAAGCTGGTGATAATGTAACTATATCACCTTCTTTTGCTAAACTTTGTGCTTTTTCAACTGCTTCTTCTAAAGTACTTACTTCTGAAATGTTTATTTTTATTCCTGTATTGTTTTCTAATTTCTTAAACACTTCTTTTATCTTTTCTTTAGTTTGACCTAATAAGATTAATTCCTTTATATATGGATATCCTTCATTTGCTAATGGTTCAAACAATAAATGCTTATCGTATCCCCCTGCTATCAATATAACCTTTTTATCAAAAGCTTTAAGACCTGCTAGTGTTCTAGTTGGACTTGAAGCTATTGAATCATTATAATACTTTACTCCATTTATTTCTCTAACAAGTTCACATCTATGTTCAACTCCGTTAAAGCTTTCTGCAACTTTTTTCATGCTTTCTATAGATACATCATCTTTAGTAGCTATAAATGCAGCTAAATAATTTTCTACATTATGCATACCTTTTATAACTATATTGTCTTTTTTACAAACTTCTTTACTGTCTACATATAGAATCCCATCTTTATAGTAAGCACCATCTTTTATTTCTCTCTTAGAACTAAATTCTCTTACCATTCCTTTTGCTTCATCTTCAAATCCATAAGTGATTTCATTTTCACGATTTATTACTAATACATTATTAGTGTCTTGGTATAAGAATATATTTTTCTTAGCATCAATATACTCTTGCATATCCTTATGCATATCTAAATGGTTTGGAGCCAAATTAGTACATACTGCTATATCCATTGGTAGATTCATAGTCATTAATTGAAAACTTGATAATTCAAGTACAACTCTATCTTCTGCCTTTATTTCTTCAATTTGAGAAAATAGAGGCGTTCCTATATTACCTCCAACCCAAGTTTTATATCCTTCTTCTTGTAGCATTTTAGATACTATAGTAGTTGTAGTAGTTTTTCCGTCACTTCCTGTTATTCCATATATCTTAGCCTTACAATATCTTACGAACTCTTCCATTTCAGAAGTTACATATGCACCTTCTTTTTTAACTTTAACTAAACATTCACTATCTATTCTCATAGATGGAGTTTTAAAAACAACATCAAATCCTGTAAGTTTATCTAAATAATTCTCTCCAAGCTCTAGATTTACACCTTTATTTTTAAAATCAGAAGATACTTCTCCTAATTCTTCTTCTGTTTTTTTATCAAATGCTGTTACTTCTGCACCTAATTTAATTAAAAAATTGATAAGAGGAATATTGCTTACTCCTATTCCTACAACCCCAACTCTTTTTTTGTATATAAAATCTTTAAATTTTTTAAAATCATCTTTCATGTTTTGCCTCCAAACAAATATGATTATAACTTATACTATTTATATATTATTAAAATTCCCCATATGTTATAAATTATAACATTATTATTTTCATATTTTATCACATGTGTAAAAAGTCATTTTAAACTAAGAACTGTCCTAGCTTAAAATGACCTATAACAAATATTACTTTATAAAAAATTCAAATTAAAATTCTAAGCTTTTTTCTATATAAACTTCTAATTCAGATATTTTAATTCTTTCTTGCTCCATAGTATCTCTATTTCTTATAGTAACACATTGATCTTCTAATGTATCAAAATCTATTGTTATACAATATGGAGTTCCTATTTCATCTTGTCTTCTATATCTCTTTCCTATACTTCCTGTTTCATCAAAATCAATATTGAATTTTTTGCTTAAGTTAGAATATACCTCTAAAGCATTTTCTGAAAGCTTTTTAGAAAGTGGTAATATAGCCGCTTTAAATGGAGCTAGTGCTGGATGTAAATGTAATACAGTTCTAGAATCTCCTCCATCTAATTCTTCTTCATCATAAGCTTCAATTAAAAATGCTAAAGTAACTCTATCTGCACCTAATGATGGTTCTATAACATAAGGTATATACTTTTCATTAGTAGTTTGATCTAGGTAATTTAAATCTTGACCTGAATGTTCTTGATGCTTTTTTAAGTCATAGTCTGTTCTATCAGCTATACCCCAAAGTTCACCCCAACCAAATGGGAATAAATATTCTATATCAGATGTTGCATTAGAATAGAAAGACAATTCCTCTTCACCATGATCTCTCATTCTTAAGTTTTCAGTTTTTACATTTAAATTAAGTAAGAAATTCCAACAATAATCTTTCCAATACTTATGCCATTCTAAATCTGTTCCTGGCTTACAGAAAAATTCCAATTCCATTTGTTCAAATTCTCTTGTTCTGAACGTAAAGTTTCCTGGAGTAATTTCATTTCTAAATGATTTACCTATTTGAGCTATTCCAAATGGTACTTTTTTTCTAGAACTTCTTTGTACAGCTTTAAAGTTTACAAATATACCTTGAGCTGTTTCTGGTCTTAAATAAATTTCTGATTTAGCATCTTCTGTAACACCTTGGAATGTTTTAAACATAAGATTGAACTTTCTTATGTCTGTGTAATTCATCTTTCCACACTTAGGACAAACTATGTTGTTACTTTCAATGTATTCTTTTAATTGTTCATTAGTCCAGCCATCAGCAGATGCTACTTCTGCACCATTTTCAGTCATATGATCTTCAACTATTTTATCAGCTCTAAATCTAGCTTTACATTCTTTACAATCCATTAATGGATCTGAGAATCCACCAACATGACCTGATGCTACCCAAACATCACTGTTCATTAATATAGCTGAATCAAGTCCTACATTATAATGACTTTCTTGTACAAACTTCTTCCACCAAGCTTTTTTAACGTTATTTTTAAATTCTACTCCTAAAGGACCGTAATCCCATGAGTTCGCCAATCCACCATATATATCTGATCCCGGGAATACAAAGCCTCTATTTTTACAAAGAGCTACAATCTTATCCATTGTCTTTTCTACTGCCATTCTTTCTTACCTCCAATTTATTTTCATAAAATAAAAAAAGCCCTATAACCATAAAGGGACGAAATATTAATTCCGCGGTTCCACCCTTCTTAGCTTAAGCCCGACTTTCTTCTCATTACACTCAAAAGTTCCATTCATTTTAATATTATAATGATTTCCACCAAACATCATCTCTCTAAAAAAACATTAAAACTACTAATCTTTTTCACTGTGTATATTCAATTATATATTAATTTTATCAAAAGGCTTTTAGATGTCAAGTAAAAAACCTCCTATTCTTAATATATATGTTATTTTAAAATATAAACTCTTTTTATTGAAACAAAAAAGAGTTTTATAAAAATAGACTTTATCTACTTTTATAAAACTCCTAAGAAAAGCTATGTATTTTATTATCATATATAAACATGATTAAATTTATATTATTTTTAGATAAAAAAAATGGCTCCGCGAAGAGGACTCGAACCTCCAACCTATCGGTTAACAGCCGAGTGCTCCACCATTGA
>NZ_JAVJAN010000077.1:0-5188 GCF_031344075.1 Clostridium aquiflavi | reverse complement strand
AGATAGGGATTCGAACCCTAGGTACGCTCACACGCACGCCGGTTTTCAAGACCGGTGCCTTAAACCAACTCGACCATCTCTCCGTGACTACATGAGTTATTATATCAACATATATATACTCTGTCAACATAATTTATTAAAAAATTTTATATTTTTATATAAATTATAATTTATGAATTTATACATCCCTCTAAATAATCTATTTTACTACATTTCATTAATTTATTAGATCTAAAATAAGCTTTATATGCTATCTTTATAATTATTTTACACTTGTAAAAACAGAATTTATTATAAGTTATAATATTAAACTAAAAACTTAATACTATTATAATGACTAATTTTTATTATAAAAATTTCATTCAATAAAAAGTAGCCTACATCAACTTACCGTGTCAATATAGACTACTTTATAATCTATCTTAAATTAATTATTTTATAAAATCTACGTTCATAAATCTTTTTATTGCTTCTGGAATTTCAACTGTTCCATCTTCTTTTTGGTAGTTTTCTAGTACTGCTGCTACAGTTCTACCTATCGCAACACCTGAGCCATTTAAAGTATGGATAAACTTAGGTTTATCTTTTGGTGTTTCTCTATATTTTATATTAGCTCTTCTAGCTTGGAAATCTTCAAAGTTAGAACAACTTGAAATTTCTACATATCTATTATAACTTGGCATCCAAACTTCTATATCGTATTTTAATGCTGCAGTAAATCCTAAATCACCTTTGCATATTCTAACTATTCTATAAGGTAATCCTAATCCTTGTAAAACTGATTCAGCATCTTCTACTAATTTATCTAATTCAGCATAAGAATCTTCTGGTTTACAGAACTTAACTAATTCTACTTTATTGAATTGATGTTGTCTTACAAGGCCTCTAGTATCTCTACCAGCTGATCCTGCTTCTGCTCTAAAACAAGCTGAATATGCTGCATGTTTTATTGGTAAAATATCACCACTTAAAACTTCATTTCTATACATATTTGTAACTGGTACTTCTGCTGTTGGTATTAAGAAGTATCCATTATTTTCTACTTTAAATGCATCTTCTTCAAATTTAGGTAATTGACCAGTTCCTGTCATACTATCTCTATTAACCATGTAAGGTGGTAATATTTCAGTATATCCATTTTCAGTAGTGTGTTTATCTAGGAAATAGTTTATTATTGATCTTTCTAATCTAGCTCCTAATCCCTTGTATACTGTAAATCTAGATCCAGCTACCTTTCCACCTCTTTCAAAGTCTAAGATATTAAGATCAGTTCCTAAATCCCAGTGAGCTTTAGGTTCGAAATTAAATTTAGTAGGTTCTCCCCATTTTTTAATTTCAACATTATCTTCATCAGTTTCTCCATCTGGAACTTCTGGATTTGGAATATTAGGGATTCTAAGCATTATGTATTCTATTCTCTCATTTATCTCATTTACTCTAGTATCGAAATTTTTAATTTCTTCTCCTAGTTTTCTCATATCATTCATTATTTCAGTAACATCTTCGCCAGCTT
Organism: Clostridium aquiflavi; assembly: GCF_031344075.1. NCBI lineage: Bacteria > Bacillati > Bacillota > Clostridia > Eubacteriales > Clostridiaceae > Clostridium > Clostridium aquiflavi. Next base: position 3,675 of record NZ_JAVJAN010000077.1, on the reverse strand, counting down.
TTTTTAACTTAGGTATTTCTGCTGAAACTTGATTTCTTTTACTCTTTAAGCTTTCAACTTCAACTAATATTTTTCTTCTTTCTTCATCTAAAGTTACAATTTCATCTATAACTGCTACGTTAAAATCTTCTCCTCTATTTGATAATAATTTCTTTATTTCTTCTGGATTATTTCTTATTCTCTTTAAATCTAACATTATTATTCTCTCCTTTTAATTTTTTATATAAAAAAAGAGCCTTTCTCCCCTATAAAAGGGACGAAAAACTCCGCGTTGCCACCCTAATTAATAACATAAATGTTATTCACTCTAAAATTTAACGATATTACCGTACTGCTTAAATCACAGTCCCTCAAAGGTGGATTCACAATACATGAATATTAGTTTACACCAACCACTAACTCTCTAAAAATCATGATATTACTACTAGCCTTATCTAAGGTTTACATATTAACTTGTATTAAATATATTATATTAAAATGCTTATATTTGTCAATATATTATAAGTTTTTTTATATATTATTATCAATTTTTTTAGTACATATAATATCTATTCCCGTATTCATTATGTTTTTACATATTATATCACCAATATCTATAGGTGCACTAACATAAATTCTACTGAGAACTTTTGAAAATTCCCTCCATAATTCCTTTTCTATAGGATTATTGCTTTTTACAGAAACAACTTTATGATTGGGGCTTCCTTTTACTCTAACTAAACTAGTAAAAATATCCTTACTGCTCATAAATACATCTCCTAAATTCTATATTTCCTTAAATTCCTTAATTCTACTAGATACTATATTTGAATCTTTAGAGTCTTCCACTATATCTAAAATATTTTTATCCATTTCTCTTGCTAATATTTTTATTATCTTTATATCGCAATAAGCTCCATTACAATTTCCTCTACCAATACCAGTACGTCTCTTTACACCTTCAACAGTACGAGCACCTAAAGGTCTTCTAATACTATCAATTATTTCACCTTCAGATATATTGTTGCACACACAAACTATATTACCATATCTTTTATCTAAAGAAATAACTTCATTTCTTTCTTCATTTGATAAATTCTTAAATCTATATACTTCTCTTCTTTTATCTATATAATCTTTTTTTCTAATAATATTTAAATTATCCTTTAAAGTATTTTTTATCTTAAGGGCAATAGCTGGGGCAATAGTAATTTTACCATAGTGAGTTCCTGTAATCTTTATATATCCATTATCTAACTTACTATCATCTATTATCATTATATCTTTATTATATACTTCTGCAAACATATTACTCACAAAATCCTTTTTACCTTCAGGAAATATACTTGCAGACATATCAATTCCCTCTTCTAAAGATAAAATATGATTACTTTTTATTCCTATTAAATTACCATTTTGTAATTTAGGATTATTTATAACAAAAGTCGTATCATCTATATCGTCTATAAGAATTGTTTTTAATTTGTCTTCTGATTTATTTTCAAACATTATATAGTTCATATTTTTATAATCATATTCCTCTTGAATATGATTAAAAGATATTTCATCAGGTATTGTATTAACTACAACTTTACAAGTAAACTTATTTTTATTAGTAGTTACCTTGAAACCACTAACAAGACTTTGAATATCAATTACTTCTTCTTCTAATTTAAAGTTTACTCCATTATCAGCAGCAACTTCAGCATAAGATATCGCTAGATCATATGGAGAAATAACTGCTACATTTTCAGAATATAGTGCCTTATTAACTTCTATATTTAAGTTAGGCTCAATCTTATAAAGAAGTTCTTTATCATTCTCTATTAAATGAACACCTTCTATATCTCTTTTTTTAGCTCTTCTATACATAATGTCTAATTTATAATCTTGATTATTATTAGATGTTATTCTCAAAGCTCCTGTTTTTTCATATGATACATTAAACTTTTTGCAATGTTCTTCAATTAATCTTCTACCTATGCTTTCAAGCCTTGCCATCATATCATTAGAAGTTTCTGACCCATCATAAATAACAGCTGTATTTATGAAAGATATGTCATCTGCTACATCATAATCCTTTTCTATTAATGCTATATTAATATTATATTTTGATAATTGATAAGCTACAGCACATCCTACTATACCTCCACCTAAAATAAGTACGTCATAATCCATATATACTTTCCTCCTAATCAGATACTATAAATCCATTTTCTTTTAATTCATTTATAATACTATTTATATCTTCTTGAGTATCTGCTGATATAGTATGAATGTGTACACCATTAGTTAACACAGATAACAATCTACCTTCTTGCTTCTTATATTTTTCTGCAAATTTATTTAACTCATTATAATTCTTAATCATTAACATCCCTCTTATTTCTCCATACAAAGGATGCTCTACTATAACATCTTCAATAGTACCACCATACTTAATAACTATACTCATTTCATTAATTAACTCTTCTTCTTTATGATTTACAGCTATTATAGCTTTTATTTTATTTAATTCCTTATTAATAATATATCCATCAGGAGTAGCCATTATATTATTTCCTTTAGCTCTAAGTATAGCTATATCTCTTACTATTATTTGTCTTGTTACTCCATATTTCTTTGCTATTTCAATTCCTTTTAGTGGAATTTTGCTTTGAATTAAACTTTTAAGTATGTTTTCTCTTCTCTCAATAGAATTCATAAGATTTTACCCTCCATAGTTTAATTATGTTTACTTAAACTTAATTTCTACTATCACATATATTTAATATCTTTAAATATAAATTATATTCAATTAATTCTAAATTTTTATGATGATTTTCTATGCAATACAATATTTCCTTATCTTTAAAGTTTATATTTTCTAATAATTCTTTACCAATTGCAGGATGATTATAATATTTAGTTATTCTACCATATTTATTATACTTTAAAAAGTTACCCATAGTAACTTTATTTATAATTACTACTGTCCCTTTTTCAATTATATTTAATGAAATTTTCACCTTACCTATATCATGTAACAATGCACATTTAGCCATTTTAAATTCATCTACAGTATCATAATCTTTTCCCATAAGAATTGCTTCTTTGCATACTCTAAATGAATGAATTCTGTCCGGTTTACTTAATTTCATAAATAAATTTTTTTCTTCTATACTTAAATATCTATTTATAAAATCAATATCATCATCTTCAAAGTAAGATAGCACCCCTAAAATAAATTGTTTTATTCTATATAACATAATTTGTTTCTCCTAATAAAAGTTAGATACTTTTAATTATAACAAAAAAAGCTATGAATTAACTTCATAGCTTTTAAATAAATGGTGGAGATAAAGAGATTCGAACTCTTGACCCCCTGCGTGCAAGGCAGGTGCTCTCCCAACTGAGCTATACCCCCAAAATGGTGGACCTTCAGGGACTCGAACCCCGGACCTACCGGTTATGAGCCGGTTGCTCTAACCAACTGAGCTAAAGATCCCTTACCTGGCAACGTCCTAATCTCCCACACAGTCTCCCGTGCAGTACCTTCGGCGCTATAGATCTTAACTGTCCTGTTCGGAATGGAAAGGAGTGTTACTTCTATGCCATCATCACCAGATTCGGATTGAAAGAATGTTCTTTCAAAATTGCACATAAATTGTATATAACAATTATTTATTGGTCAAGCCCTCGACCTATTAGTATCAG
>NZ_JAVJAN010000076.1:0-5954 GCF_031344075.1 Clostridium aquiflavi | reverse complement strand
TAGCTATAATTTTGATTTTGTGGCTATAAGGATGTTTTTATTTTTAATTCTTAATAATGTTATAAAAACAGTTACTAAAAATGTTACAAGATAGATTAATAAGTTGAAATATTTTTAGAGAAGATAACTTCTTATTTTCTTATATTCATATTTTTATAAATGCTTAAGATTTAAGTATCTTAGGTGTTTTTTTATATGAAATTCTAAAAAAGTGTACAACCTGTAAAAATGCGACGTAAAGGCTGAAAATTGAAATACGAACGATGATCTCTGAAAATGAAATAATACAATGTTAAAGATACCTATAATTTTCACAATCGTAATTTTTTATGTAATATTATTCATATTAGCATCAAACTGCAGTTTGTGAAAATGATGTTTAAAAGTATATTGTTTTTTATTAGAAAGATAAAATTTAGAGTTAACGAGATTAAGTTGCTAATCTTGTTAGCTCATCAGTAAAAATTTAATTATGAAAGTTTTTTTAGCAGATTGAGGTATATAATTTTTGCTATTTTTACATAAACATTGTTATATAAAGCACTGTTTTAAATTGATTTTGAAAAATTTCTAATTGCTTTTTTAATTGCCTGAGCTATTTCTTTAGGAGATTCTCTTTCGTTATTGTCTATCCATTTAGATAACACATTCCAAAGACCACCTATGTTATAAAGAACTATGTATTCTTCTTCAATATGGTTATCATAATCATGCCATTGAACTTCTGAAAATTTATTTATATCAGGTATAAATGAATTTATTTTTTCCATGATAAAGTAAAATAAGTGATTTTGTTTAAGTAATTCTAATTCTTTAATATGTTTATTCCAGAATTCAAAATAATTAATAAGAGTACTATCAAAAGAGAAATCAGTGTTTTCTTTTATAGACCTTATATAGTCTTCGAATAAATAATCTGTGTATTTACATAGTAGATCTTCTTTAACTTTAAAATTACGATAAAATGTTCTTCTTGATAATTGTGCTTTATCTGATATTTCTTTAACTGTAATAGTGGAGTATGGTTTTTCTTTCATTAAATCAAAGAGAGCTTCAATTAACCATTTCTTAGATTGTTCAGCAATTCGATTTGTTTTTTGTTTCAAAGTATACCTCCTAAAGTGTCACAAATTCTTTTAATATGTAGCACTTATCTAAATAGTATTGATATTATCTATAAATGCATTATACTATATTTGAAGCTAAGTGTCACATGTGTGAATTAAATTCTCATATGTGACTATGTATTAGACTTAATTTAAGGGGGTGATTTATATGAATAGTATAAATGTTATTGTTTGGTTATTTCCTGTTATATTTATGATCCATGACTTTGAAGAAATTATACTTGTTTCAGCTTGGAAGAAAAGGTATAAGAATTACCTTGACACCTGCACAATAAAAAAGAAGCCATTTGAAGATTTTAAAAGTACAGATTCCTTCTCAATTGGAGTAGAAATCCTATTTCTGATTTTTTCATTTGCTTCCTTGTTTTCAATCATTTTTAATAGCTATTATATTTGGTATGGACTTTTTTTTGCCACTGCAGCTCACTTTATTACAGCTCATTTAAATTTGACAATAAAATTTAAACATTATGTTCCAGGCATTATAACTGCAATTTTATTTTTACCTTTGAGTATCTATATTCTTTATACTGCAACATTAATATTAGCATTTAGCGTAACTGAAATAATCTTATCTTGTGTTGCTGGTTCGCTATTTGGATTTGTAATTTATGTTTTGCTTCACAGTGTAGAAAAAAATTTTGAAAACCTATTAGTTAAATTCTTAAATAAATAAAATATTATATTAGAGGTGATAATTTTATGGAGAAAAAAAGTATGACAGCACTCATAAGCGCCTTTTCAAGAGCATATCATTCAATACAAAATACAGAGAAAGTATTTGATGATTACTTAGCAAAGGACATTCTAACTCAAAATGAATACGAAGAAATTGTAAGTAATATGTCAAAAGGTATCAAATTTTTCAATCCATCATTTGAGGGTACACAGGATGAAGCTTTACGCTTTATTGTTGATAATCAGTTATCTCCAACTCCAATTGGTAGAGCGGCATTTACAGAAAAGTCGCTTGAAAATGCAGTAAAAATTGGTGCAAAGCAATATTTGATTTTTGCTGCTGGGTATGATACATTCGCATATCGTCAGCCTGACTGGGCAAAAAATATTCAAATATTTGAACTTGACCATCCTTTAACTGGAATTGATAAGCAAAAGCGTATTCAATCAGTAATTACAGAAAAACCTTCCAATTTACACTATATACCTATTGATTTTACAGAAAAGACTTGGGAGAGAAATCTAATTGAATGTTTGCAGTTTGAGCAAAACAAAATAAGTTTTTGCAGTTTACTTGGAGTAAATTACTATTTGACTAAGGAAGATTTTGAACATGCAATAAATACTATTTCAAGTATTGTGCCAAAAGGCAGTAGCATTGTTTTTGATTATCAAGATGAGGATACTTATACTCCAAAGGCAGGGGAAAGAGTTAAAAAGCAAATTGCAATGACTAGTGTATCAAACGAAAAAATGCTTGCAAGTTATTCTTATTTAGAGTTGGAAAAACTATTAGCTCATAGTAATTTCTTAATTTATGAGCATTTAACACCAAATGAAATAACTAAGCAGTATTTCAAAAAATATAATCAATCAAATCCAGAGCATCCTATAAAAGCATTTGATAATGTGAATTATTGCTTGGCAGTTAAGAAATAAAAGCAAAATTTAAGAGATTAGTATCCTTGCTTAATTAATATATTTTTAGAGAAGACAACTTCTTGTCTTCTTATATTCATATGTTGATAAAAATATAACTTCTTTTAATTTTGAATATTAGTTTTAATAAATAATTAAACTATTTTTATAGCAAAGGTGATATCAAATTTATTGTTTACATAATAATATTCGTCTATAATATATAGTAAATATAACTATTTTATTTTTTGAAATTTATAGGAGATAAATTTAGATGAGTATAAATAAGCCAATTCGAGTATCATTAACTAAACAAATAGCAGATGAATTTGAAAATGCAATTTTACGAGGGGATTGGAAAGTTGGAGAAAAAATCCCTTCTGAACCTGAATTGTGTACCCAATTTAATGTAAGTAGAAATACTATTAGAGAAGCTCTTCAATCATTAATTCAAGCTAGTGTTTTATCGTCACGTCAAGGTTCAGGAACTTATGTTATAGCAAGTAGTAGATTTGAAGCGAATATGAAAGAGATGTTAACAAAATCTAGTGTTAATGAGATAGCAGAAGTTAGATGGTTCCTAGAAAAACAAATTGTACGTTTAGCTGCAGAAAGATGTAATGAAAATGATATTAGGAATATGAAAGAAGCTTTATTAGAAAGAAACACTATTAAAGATACTGTAAAGGAAAATTCTGTTGCAGATCTAAAGTTTCATATAGAGATTACAAAAGCTTGTCATAACTCTATTTTTTATGATTTATACAAAAGTATTTCTAAGTATATTCAAACTGAAATACATAATAAAAATCTTAAAAACTTAGATGAAAATAAAATAGATAATTTTCATATAGAGTTATTTGAAAATATATCTTCTCATAATCCTGATAAAGCATCTAATACAATAGAAAAAATATTAAATCTATAAATAAAATGCTATACTATATCAAAAGTAAATTTGATATAGTATAGCATCTTTATGTTTTTAACACTTTTCTACAGTTAAGTCTTCTAAAAAGTCATCTACAACTTCATTTTTCCCGCACTTTAATCCACATCCAATTAATAATAAGATACAGAAATTTAGTATTATTAAGGGGATCATCCATGATGATGTAAAATCAAAAATAAATCCTAGCATAAAAGGACCAATTGCAGCAAATGCATATCCAGCTGATTGAGCCATTCCAGAAAGTTCAGTTGCTTTTTTATCATTTGGAGAACGAAGAGCTATAAATGCAATAGCAAGACTAATACTTCCGCCCATACCAATACCTACAAAAATAAGTGAAATGATTATTAATGAAGTTGATTTGAAAACCATAAGAAAAATCATTCCTACAAAATATATTGCAGATGATAGAGTAGCTATTCCTCTTTGGTTTTTAAACTTATCAGCTATTATAGGAAATAATAGAGTAGCTGGAAGTCCCACTAACTGAAATAAAAAAGACATAGTACCGGCAAATTCAGAACTCATTCCTTTTGAAATTATAATTGATGGTAACCATGCAACTAAGCAATAAAATATTAGAGATTGGATTCCCATAAACAAAGTAACCCACCAAGCAAGAGGAGATTTCCAAATAGATGAATTTTGTTTGTTTTCAGTATTATTGTTAGACATTTTAACTTGATTATTATTTTTAAGTTGTGGTATCCAAATAAACACAGTTATTAATGTTAGTATTGACCATATGCATAATGAATTTCTCCAACTTAAGTTGAATTTATTTACTAATGGTACACTTATACCAGATCCTACTGCTGCTAAAATACACATGCTTGTTGTATAAACACTTGTAATTACCCCTGTATTTTTTGAGAATTTTAGCTTTATAATACTTGGAATTAAAACATTACCTATAGCGATTCCAATTCCTATAATAGCAGTACCTAAAAATAATCCTAATGCATTTGTATAAGAACGTATTAGTTCTCCGATAAATATGAATGCTAGACCACCCATCATTGTTTTCCCATATCCTAACTTAGAATTTATTTTAGAAACAAACGGTGAAAAAATAGCAAATATAATAAGAGGTACTGTTGTAATAAATCCTGCAATACTATTACTTAAATTAAATTGGGCCTTTATTAAATTTATTATAGATCCAACGGAAGTAATTGGAGCTCTTAAATTAAAAGATATGAAAATTATTCCTAAAATTAAAAATATTTTTGTTGATTTTTTCATTTAAATCCTTCTTTCTTTCAATTAACTTGTCCAATCATTGGACAAGTTAATTATAATAATATATAATTTAAAAGTCAATAAAAATGATGTCCTTTGAAAACTAGATAATGTGATAATTATAAAGTATGTTATAATTAGTGCATCATTGTAAATTATTATAAACATTGTAGATTTGGTACTAATTAAGGAGGGCTAATATGGATGTAATAAAAACAATAGAAGAGCGTAGAAGCATAAGAAAGTTCCAAGATAAAACAGTATCAAAAGAGATAATAGAAAAAATTTTAGAATTAACAACTAAAGCGCCTTCAGGGAAAAATCGTCAACCATGGAGGTTTATTGTCTTACAAGATAGAAGAAAAGATGAATTGGTAAGCCTTATGAAGTTCTCCTTAAATAGAGATAAAAAACAGAATAAGTCTACTGGTAGTTTTGAGTTAAGCATTAATTCAATCAATTGGTGCTGCTATACAAACATTACTTTTAGCAGCACAGGATTTTAAATTAGGAACTCTTTGGATTTGTGACATATTTCATTGTGACAAAGAAATATATTCATGGTTAAATATTAAAGATGAACTTGTAGCAGCAGTAGCAATTGGATACCCCAATGAATCACCATATCCAAGGCCACGAAAGTTGCTAGATAAAGTTGTAAAATGGATATAAATTTTATTTATCTATGTAATACATGAAATTCTTAGATAATCAATTAATAAAATTAAATAACAGATTATAAAGTCGCATTATTCAAGAGATTGAATTTGCGATTTTTTACTGAGCGATACTACTAAAGCGTATAGTTTACTATAATATTAAACATTCTATTTTACCAGCCGTGAATTTATATAAAACTCATTAGTTCATTGAAATTACAGGGATAAGGTGGATTTTTTAAATTTTCCTGAGAATTTTACAATCGCCTGGTAAAGTTTTCTTCAAAGCTTGAGGTTTCAATGCTTTAGTGATATTATTGATTTTAGAGAATGGCTATTTTACTATGGGTTTAACCTTAACATGAGATGTATTTAAAT
>NZ_JAVJAN010000075.1:0-6317 GCF_031344075.1 Clostridium aquiflavi | reverse complement strand
ACAAGCAGTAAATGTGACAATACTCATTGAGAATTCTCAAAGTCCAATTACAATGCCACTTTACCTATTGCATATATCAACACATATTTAAAACAGAGCTTTATCATTAAATTTTTATTTTATAATATACTTTATAGTGTATATTTAGATGACTTGCTTTAATTAACAAAATCAGAGTATACTATTTATAGAGCAATATGCATAAAAATAGCAATATTCAGAAAAGGGTTTCAATAATTTTATTATAATGGTATAAGAAAAGAGGATGCTTATGAAATTAGATTATGGTATGAAAATTACCCAGGATCAAAAACTTGTATTAACTCAAAGTATGCAACAGTCGATAAAACTTTTGCAAATGTCTATGCATGACTTAAGAGAGTTTATCGATAATGAATATGCTGAAAATCCAATATTAGAAATTAATGAACTAGATAAAGGCATAGAAAATAATACTTCAAAAGATAAATATGATTACAAAAATTTAATAAAGGAATTAGAATCTAATAATTATAAGAATGAAGTTGATAATAATTATGTAAATAATAAAGAAATAGATTCTACACCTTGGAATTATATTGAAAAGAGCAAATCTTTAAATGAGTTTTTACAAGAACAATTAATTGAACTAAATATTGATCCATATTTAGTAGTAGTATCAAAATATATCATAGAATCCTTAGATAATAGAGGTTATTTGGAAATATCAACAACTCAAATAAGCAATGAACTTAATATAAGTCAAACTAAAGTAGAACAAGCATTAAAAATTGTACAAGATTTGGAGCCATATGGTATAGGTGCTAGGAATATAGAAGAGTGTCTAATGATTCAAAGCAAAAAATTAAGTATATTAGATGATATTATGGAAAAAATAATAAAGAATCATTTAGGAAATATAGCAGATAATAAATATAAGCTTGTAGGTGAAGATTTAAGAATAAATCCTAAAGAAGCTCAAAGATATGGAGATTTAATTAAAAAATTAGAGCCAAAACCATCTAGGGGATTTTATACAGGAGAACAAGTAAGTTATATAATACCAGATGCTGAAATTAAAAAAATAGAAAAAGAATATTTCATTATAATGAATGACAACGTATTACCTAAACTTACTATAAATAAAACTTATAAAAATGTTTTAGAAAAAAATATAGATGAGGAAACTGTGTGTTATGTTAAAGAAAAAATTAATAAAGCAATGTTTCTAATAAAGTCTATTGAACAAAGAAAAAGCACTTTATATAATGTTTTAAAATGTTTATTAAATAAACAAAAAGAGTTTTTTGATAAAGGTTATGATTATATAAAACCTTTAACTTTAAAAGAAGTTGCGGAAGACATAGGAATGCATGAATCTACAGTAAGCAGAGCTATAAAAGATAAATATGTGCTTACTAGTTATGGAACAATAAAGATAAAAGCATTGTTTGAGAGTGGATTTTCTTTAAGTAATGAAGGAGATATAGCTACAAATACGATAAAAAATGAAATAAAAAAGATAATAGAAAAAGAGAATAAATCCAAACCTTTTTCAGATCAAATTATTTCTGAAATATTAAATAAAGAAAATATAAATATTTCTAGAAGAACTGTGGCAAAATATAGAGAAGAATTAGGCATTAAATCTTCATCAAAAAGAAAGAGAATCTAAGTATTAAAGAATTAATATTTAGAGATTATGAAAGATAAATTTAATCTCTAAGTATTAATTAAGTATTTATATGTTTAATATATTTAAAAGTGTTAAAAATTCACTATTAATATAATCAACTTTTAAAATATATAAAAAAAATTCAATTAAAGCCTTTAAAAATTTCATAAGGTGTTTTATAATAATATTTGTGGGACATGATTTAAGTGCATGGGACGCATAAAGACCAAGGGAGTGTTTATGTTGCATGAAATATTAGAGTTACAGAAAAAAATAGTTCCTGAACTTGTTGAAACATTAGAAAAGAGATACAATGTACTGAGAACTATATACTATAATCAACCAATAGGTAGAAGAGTTCTTGCCAATGAATTGAAGATTGGTGAGAGAGTGGTAAGAAATGAAGTAAGTTTTTTGAGCTCGCAGGGTTTAATAGAAATAAATACTCCAGGAATGACTGTCACTGAAGAAGGTGAAAATATACTAAATAAATTAAAGGATTTTATTCATGAAATAAAAGGACTTTCAGAACTAGAAGAAGAATTAAGAAAAAGTCTTAATTTAAAGAAAGTAATTATAGTTCCGGGAGATTTAGATAATAATCCTTCAATTTTAAAAGATTTAGGAAAAGCTTGTGCTCATTATGTGAAAAATGTATTAGTTAGCAATGATATAATTGCATTAACTGGTGGAAGCACATTAAAAGCAGTGGTAGAAGAATTTCCTAAAATAAATAATTTATCTAATATTCAAGTAGTACCTGCAAGAGGTGGAGTAGGAAAGAATGTAGAAACTCAAGCCAATACCTTAGCCGCTTTATTAGCAAAAAAGCTAAATGGTAGTTATAAAATGTTACATGTTTCAGAAAATTTAAGTTTAGATGTATTAGATACATTACTTAAAGAAGAAGAAATAAAAACAGTAGTAGATACTTTACATAAAGCTGATATACTGATGTATGGAATAGGTAATGCTGTACAAATGGCTAAAAAAAGAGGGGTTTCGGAAACGAAAATCCAAAATCTTATAGACAGTGGTGCGGTTGGGGAAGCATTTGGATGTTACTTTACCAAAAAATCCCAAATTATATCAGAAGCTACCTCAATTGGAATAAAAATTAATGAAGCAAGAAAAATAAAAACACATATTGCAGTAGCAGGTGGAAAGAATAAAATAGATTCAATAATATCGACAGAATTTAATGATATTAATGGTATCTTAGTCACAGACGAAGAAACTGGTAAAAAAATACTAGAAACATTAAATCGTTAATTTATGTATAAAATTAATTTAGTTTGTAAAATTTATTTTTTATAAAAAGCATTATTTTAGGAGGTAATTTTAATGGCAAATGTAAAAGTAGCAATTAATGGTTTTGGACGTATTGGACGTCTTGCATTTAGACAAATGTTTGGAGCAGAAGGATATGAAGTGGTTGCAATCAACGACTTAACAGATCCTAAAATGTTAGCTCACTTATTAAAATATGATTCATCACAAGGTAGATACGAAGAATCTGTAGAAGTTAAAGAAGACGGAATCGTTGTTAACGGAAAAGAAATCAAAATCTATGCTGAAGCTGATGCTTCAAAACTTCCTTGGGGAGATCTTGGTGTAGATGTAGTACTTGAATGTACTGGATTCTATGTATCAAAAGCTAAATCTCAAGCTCATATTGATGCAGGTGCTAAGAAAGTTGTTATATCAGCTCCAGCTGGAAACGACCTTCCAACAGTTGTATTCAACGTTAACCAAGATATCTTAACTGCTGAAGATAACATAATATCTGCAGCTTCTTGTACAACTAACTGTTTAGCTCCAATGGCTCAAGCACTTAATAACTTAGCACCAATTCAAACTGGTATTATGTCAACTATCCATGCTTACACTGGAGACCAAATGGTATTAGACGGACCACACAGAAAGGGAGATTTCAGAAGAGCAAGAGCTGCTGCTGTAAATATCGTTCCTAACTCAACTGGTGCTGCTAAAGCTATCGGATTAGTTATCCCAGAATTAAACGGTAAGTTAATTGGATCTGCACAAAGAGTTCCAGTTCCAACTGGTTCAACTACAATCTTAGTTGCTGTAGTTAAAGGAAAAGACATTACAGTTGAAAGCGTAAATGCTGCTATGAAAGCTGCTTCTAACGAATCATTTGGATACACTGAAGAAGAATTAGTATCTTCTGATATCGTAGGAATCAGATTTGGATCATTATTTGATGCAACTCAAACTATGGTAGCTAAAGTTGATGAAGACACATACCAAGTTCAAGTTGTTTCATGGTATGACAACGAAAATTCATACACTAGCCAAATGGTTAGAACAATCAAATACTTCGCTAAATTCTTAAAGTAATTTGAGCTTTTAGTTAAAGTAATTAAAATTATAAATAAGTCTGGTTTTGTAGTATAAGGCTATAAGGCCAGACTATTTTAAAATATTGAAAAATTTAATAATTAGAGGTGAACAAGATGAATTTTAACAAAAAGACAATTGAAGATATTCAAGTAAAAGGAAAAAAAGTCTTAGTTAGATGTGATTTTAATGTACCATTAAAAGATGGTGTTATAACTGATGAAAACAGATTAAACGGAGCTCTTCCTACAATAAAGTACTTAGTTGATAATGGAGCAAAAGTTATACTTTGCTCACATATGGGTAAACCAAAGGGAGAACCAAAACCAGAATTAACTTTAGCACCAGTTGCTAAAAGATTAAGTGAAATGCTTGGAAAAGAAGTTAAATTCGCTCCAGATAACAATGTTGTAGGCGAAAATGCTAAAGCAGCAGTTGCTGAAATGAAAGATGGAGATGTAGTATTACTTGAAAATACTAGATATAGAAAAGAAGAAACTAAGAATGGTGAAGAATTCTCTAAAGAATTAGCATCACTTGCTGAAATTTTTGTTAATGATGCATTTGGTACTGCTCACAGAGCTCACTGTTCAACAGTTGGTGTAACTGATTATATTGATACTGCTGTATGTGGATACTTAATTCAAAAAGAATTAAAGTTCTTAGGAAATGCAGTTGAAACTCCAGAAAAACCTTTCGTTGCTATATTAGGTGGAGCTAAGGTTTCTGATAAAATAGCTGTTATCAACAATCTTTTAGATAAGGTTGATACTATTATAATCGGTGGAGGAATGGCTTATACATTCTTAAAAGCTCAAGGATATGAAATCGGAACTTCATTAGTTGAAGAAGATAGACTTGACTATGCTAAAGAAATGATAGCTAAAGCAGAAGAAAAAGGTGTTAAATTCTTATTACCAGTAGATCATAGAGTTGCTGCAGAATTCAAAGATGTTGAAGCTACAGTAACAGAAGATCAAAACATTCCAGCTGGAAACATGGGATTAGATATTGGACCAAAGACAGAAACATTATATGCTGATGCTATTAAAGATGCTAAGACTGTAATTTGGAATGGACCAATGGGAGTATTCGAATTTGAAAACTTCAATAAAGGAACTATTGCAGTAGCTAAAGCAATGGCGGATTCAAATGCAACTACTATAATTGGTGGTGGAGATTCAGCAGCTGCTGTTAACATATTAGGATTCGGAGATAAGATGACTCATATCTCAACTGGTGGTGGAGCATCACTTGAATTCTTAGAAGGTAAAGTGTTACCTGGTATATCTGCATTAAACGACTAATATTAAATAAGTTGATAAATGGTAAAACTTCTTAAAGGAGTTTTACCTTACTATGTAGAATTAGTTATTATAGAAATTTAAAACTTTATGTTTTATTATAATTTATTATGAGGTGAAAACGATGAGAAAAGCAATTATTGCAGGAAATTGGAAAATGAATAAAACTGTTGATGAAGCAGTTAAAGTTGTAGAAGAATTAAAACCATTAGTTAAGGATGCTACTTGTGATGTAGTTGTATGTCCTACATTTGTATGTTTAGATGCTGTTAAAAAAGCAACAGCTGGATCAAACATAAAAGTTGCAGCTCAAAACATGCACTTTGAAGAAAGTGGCGCATTCACAGGAGAAGTTGCTCCAGGAATGTTAGAAGCTATGGGAATTGAATATGTTGTTTTAGGACACAGTGAAAGAAGAGAATACTTCAATGAAACTGATGAAGCAATAAACAAAAAGGTTAAAGCAGCATTTGCTCACAATATTACTCCAATAGTTTGTTGTGGAGAAACTTTAGAACAAAGAGAAAGCGGAGTTACTAATAACTTTATCGCTTGCCAAATTAAAGTTGATATTGCTGGATTAACTAAAGAACAAGCTGAAAAAGTTGTTATAGCTTATGAACCAATCTGGGCTATTGGAACTGGTAAAACTGCTACTAAGGAACAAGCTAATGAAACAATATTAGCAATCAGAAACGTTGTAGTAGAAATGTACGGTAAAGAAGTTGCTGATAAAGTAAGAATTCAATACGGTGGATCAGTTAAACCAAACACAATCACTGAACAAATGGCTATGTCTGATATAGATGGAGCATTAGTTGGTGGAGCTAGCTTAAAAGCAGAAGATTTTTCTGGAATAGTTAACTACTAAAAACAATAAAGGCTATGATTTAATCATAGCCTTTTTTGTTTTTAGGCTATGTTTTAAAACAGTGTTGATATTGTAGTATAAAGCTCATGGACAGAGGAATTTACTTTAAGAACACTAAAATAAAGCT
>NZ_JAVJAN010000074.1:0-6407 GCF_031344075.1 Clostridium aquiflavi | reverse complement strand
CCTTGCATAAAGTACCAAGTACCATTAACGTTTTGCCATCCAGTTAACATAGCTCCTGAAGCATTAGTGTAGTACCAAGTTCCATTATCGTTGATCCAACCAGTTTGCATGATTCCAGATGCATTTAAGAAGTACCAAGTTCCGTTGTTATTTAACCAACCAGTAGCCTTAGTTCCATCTTCTTTTACGAATGTCCAAGTTCCATCTGAATTTTTAACCCATCCAGTAGTTACTTCTGGCTTTTCAACTTCTCCTGAATCTTTGTTTCCAACTACTGAGTAAACTTCATCTTTTTCATTCCAAACAACCATGTTGTCTTTGTTATAAACTGACATTTCACTCATTGATCCGTCTACTTTGTAAACTTTGTCCCAATCTTCTTCATTATCAAATTTATAAACAAATCCACTTTCTAATAACCACATGTTACCGTCAACGTCGATATCAAAAGCTGTTCCTTCTTCTGCATCTACATCTTCAATTTCAGTATAAGTATATCCTCTTTCAGTAGAGAATTTAACTGTTTTAGCTTCAACTTTTACTTTATTAGCAGTTGTAGTTGTTTTGTAAGCTACTAATTTTCCATCAACAACGTTGAATGACATATCAGCTAATTGAGCAGTTGCATCTACACCATCTTTATCTGTTATAGCATAGTTAGCTACTGTTTTAGCATATTTAGCTCCATCTATAGTATCAGAAGCTTGTGCTTTTGATATTTTTTGGATAACTTTAAATTGTACTTTACCATCTACTGGTGTTACTGTAACATTATTTATTGATTTTATTGTATCAGTTCCAGCTTCTACTGTTATAGTTGCTGTTCTGTAGATATTATCAGAGTCTTGTCCAATTACTTTTGAATCAGTAATTTTCGCAGATACTTTTTGTCCATCTGTAATTGATTTTTCAGTATCTTCAGTGTTGTTTAAAGTAACTGATTTTGCGCTTGATCCAGTTGTAACTTCAACTTTAATTTTTCCTAAGTTGTAGTCAGCATCTATATAGTTTCCTTTAACGTCTGTATAAACATTGTTTCCGTCATATTTAACGCCATACCAAGAATCAGCAAATTTAGTACCTTCAAGTAAAGTGAAATCTGAAGCATTCTTTAACTCATCATGTTCAGTTGTATATCTGTCATCCGCTTTATCTTTAATTTGTTTTCTTAAGCTTACTGCTAAATCATCTAAAGTATTTTCTTTTAAATCTTCATCTATAACTTTACCAGTTTCTAAATCGATGTAGTAATCTCCACCTTCAACTGAAAGATATTTGTTAGCGTATACTCCATCAACATCTACTCCAGTATCAAGGTTTTCTAATTCTGAGTACTTTCCATCATTTAAGTAGTAAGCAGCATCAGTATCTCCATCTTTAACGTTACCATCAACGAAGAACTTTCCATCTTTAAATGCTACTGCATTATAGATTGTACCATCTTTTGATTCTATTCTTTGGTAGTCAGCAGCGCTAACCCCTGTTGGAACTATTGAAGCAACAGCAGTTGCAGCAACTAAAAGAGCTGTTAATTTGTTCATTCTTTTTATCATACTTTTTTCTCTCCTTGTTCTTTTATCCTTTGTAATACTTAACTTTAATAAAAGCTTTATCTTTTGTAATTATGGCTTTACCATATAAAAAAACAATTCATATTATTAGTAATCATTACATAATATAATTCCTTAATAAGTGGTTTTTTATATCTCATATGCCATAGTTTTATTTTAACACCTTTCGACTTTATTGGAAATAGTTTTTATAAATTTTATTACTAGATTATATTTCCTATAAAAGAATTTAAAACTATTGGATATTACAAAATCCATTTTTATTCTCAAAATTTTGTACATATTCATTTTAATGAGATTAAAAGCTTGTCTTTTTTCAATTTTATTCTTTTATTTCATATTATTACATAAATGTTGAAAGTGCCTGTCACCAATGTAATATGGTGACAGTCACCAGCTTGGTTATTTCAGAGTAAAGTGACAGTCACCAGCTTGGCTAAATTTCTCTTTACAATGCTTATATGATTATTTTTTATTCTTTAGATATACTCATCATGCCCCTAAAATACAATATCCCCATAAGTTATCCACATATTTTCAGGCAATATAATTTCCTAAAGAATAAAAAAAACGCTACGAATAAAACTCATAGCGTTTTTTCGGTGACAGTCACCAATTAACAGAAGTGACAGTCACCAACCCCAATTGGTGACTGTCACTAGCTAGTCCAAGAATAGCTAAATTAATAAATTAATGAACCATCTTGTCCTAAGTTATACCATTTACCATCTAAGAATATATATCCAGTCTTCATCTTTCCTGAAGAATCAAAATAATAATCCTTACTATTTATTCTTTGCCAGCCTGTCTTCATAACACCACTATTATTTAAATAGTAATAATTCTTCCCGTCATATAGCCAGCCTTTTTTCATTGTTCCATCATCATTTAAATAGTACCAATTTAAATCATAATACTCCCAGCCTCTTCTCATTGTACCGTTGTCTAATAAGAAATACCAATTACCTTTATACAGTTTCCAACCAGTTTCAAGCATCCCATTAGGTCCAAACATGTACCATTCTTTATCATAATATCCCCAACCAGAATTCTTCATAGCACCATCGCCTTGAAGATAGTACCAATATCCATTATCTTTAAACCAATTGTTTTTCATTGTTCCATCCGCATTTAGATAATACCATTGTCCACTTTCGTTAATCCATCCGTTCTTTTCCATATATCCATTGATATTTACAAAGTACCATTGATTATCATATTTTACCCATTTATTTTTTACTTGATTACCTAAAGCATCATAAAATGTCCAATCATCACCAGATAATACCCATTCATTAATAGCTTGTATTTTATCTCTAATTATACTTACTCTATATAGTGTTGTAGTTTTCTTATCTTCTGCTACAACTTCTATATTTACAAGATTTGCACCTATTTTTAAATCAATGTAATCAGATTCTTGTGCACTTGCATACTCTTTGCCATTTATCTTTACCTTTGCTTTATCATTTTGAGCTGTAAATACAAGTTTAGTTCTTCCTACTGCTCTATCAACTTTTACAGTATAAAGATAAGTTTCTGGATCAAATTTTGGTGATAAAGTTCCTTCAGTACTCTTAAGATTTGAAAGTTTTACATTATCTTTTCCATATCTTCTTGTGATAACTATATCGTAAGTACTAGTATCGCCTTTATCATCAGTAACTTTTATTTCTATTTCGTTAGAACCTTCGTCTAAACTAATAAAACCTGTTGTGCCTCCACTTACAACTTTCTTTCCATTAACTTTAATAGTTGATGTAGAATATTCAGCTGTTGGAGTAACAGTTACAGCAGTTACTTTATTTTCAACAGTAGCTGTATAATCAAAAGTTTGCTTATTAAATGCTGGTGAAAGTGATGCTGAATTTATTTTTAAAGATTTTAAATAAGAACTTCTTGGTGCTTCAGTTCTAGTAACCTCTAAACTATAAACTCCAACTTCGCCATCTTTTGTAGTTACTCTAATAGTTATATCATTCTTTCCTTCTTTTAATGATATAGGTTGACTATTAGCTCCACTATTTACAAGAACACCATTTATTCTTATAGTAGATGAATTATCTGCTGCCGTTGGTTTTAATACAACCTTATCTGTTGCTGTTGGAACAGTAGCTGTATAATCCATAGTTTCCGGATTAAATGTAGGTGATAATGTTACACCTGTTAAAGACTTTAATTTAGCACTGCCTTTTTTAGCAATTACAAGTTTAAATGTCTTAGTACGTCCATTAACTGTTCTACTAATAAGTATTTCATTTTCCCCACCTAGTAATTTAAAGGTGCCTGTCTTACCACCCATAGTAATTTTAACACCTGAAGTTATGGCCTTACCATTTTCATCTACAATACTAACTTTAGCTGTATCTATATCATCTCCTAATCCTGAGATATAGTAATCATCGCCATCAGAATTATAGTCTAAATCAAGAGTCATTGCTCCACCACTACCAGATGCAGCTATCATTATCTTGTTAAATTTAAATGTATCCGCATTTTCTTCTTTAAATTTAAAAGTAACATTATAAGATTTAACTTCTTGAGTTCCTAAATCTTTTACTTTAATAGTAGCATTAAAATCATTATATTTAGTCATAGCTATTTTATAACTTGTAACCCCATTGCTTGTTGAACTTGCAATTTTTACACCACTTGAATTAGATGTTACCCCTTCGAGTTTGTAATATGACGTATCACTTGATTTTATATTAATAGTCGATACTGACATATCAATTTCATCCGTATAATAAGCATTTGAAGAACTTTTATTAATATCTAAATTAGCTCCACCCGCTTCTACAACAAATCCTAAATTCAATTCCACCGCACTTGCAGATTTAATATTCCCCAGTTGAATTCCTGTTATCATAACTGTCAATATTAAAAATTGTGAAATAACTCTTTTAAAATTAATTTTCATTATTTATTTTATTGCTAAATGAATATTAACTTTAGCAATTTCCTCCTCCCTTTTTGTTAGTAAATTAAGCTTTTATCCTACATTAATTATCGTTTAAGCCTACATAAACTTTACATAAGCAATTATAACAATTATAGCCATTTTTTTAAACACAAAAATCCAATTTTTGCTTAATAATTAATTTTTTTTTACAAATACTCGGTTATTTTATTCTTATTAACATATATCTTTTGTGTAAAGCGAATCAAATGCTATGTTTTAAAGTCAAATTTATATTTTTGTATAAAGCTTCTGGACAAGAATTTCCAGTGTGAGCTTATCCTTTAAAATATAGCAAAACAAAAAATACAAGGAGGAATGCTTTTATGGCTATAACAAAATTAGTAACAGGTTGTTCACTAGGTATCGAGGTGCAAAAGGGGGTTGATAAATTAGGCGATCCAATCTATACAAAAAAAACATTTTCAAATGTTAATCCATCAATAGGTGCTGACGATTACTTTGAAGTTGCTAGTGCAATAGAAAAAGTACTTGATGCTGATTGTCGAAACTATATCATAACTGATTCATCAAAATTAATGAATGAATAAAATTTAAATTAAAAAACTTACTTTATTACCGCACGTCAAAATTCAATAAATTGCAATATTATACTTTTTAAATATCTATGTAATTTATTGTAGAAAATATTAAAATTAATAATCTTTAGGAGGAATTACAATGGAATATATATTATCAATGACTTTTATTAATTCTACTGGTTCTAAAACAAATATAAATATAAGTGGTGTTAAAAATGATTTAACTGATGACAATGTAAAAGCTTTAATGCAATTAATAATTGATAAAAACTTCTTTTTAACAAGTAAAGGATCTTTCGTTAAAATTGAAAATGCTCAATTAACTCAAAAAGAAGTTAAAAAGTATACAGTTAAATAAAATAATTTTAAAAAAGTCATGTCCTAGGGACATGGCTTTTTCCATTTTCTGGACCCCAGGGGGGGTAAATTAAAAATTTAAAGTTTTATTGGTTTTTTCATGAGTTAAAGCATATATATTTTATGAACATACAATTTATTACTTATATTACAATTTTATTGCATTTTTCAATATAAATATTAATTATTTTTAAAAGGGGATGGGTAAATATGAACTTTAACGATATTGAGAGATTAGTTTATTTATCGAAACTAGGTGACAAAAAAGCTAAAGAAGAACTTGCAAAAGAATTTAAACCAATGATATTAAATATTGCTGCAAAAACTTTTACACATGGTTATGATTTTTTAGATATAAAAAATGAATGTTATGCTAAACTTTTTAGCTGCATTGATTATTACTCACTATCTGAACATAAATTTGTTGCATATGCTACAAATTCAATACAAAATGAAATAAAACAAATATTAAGAAAAACTAAAACTAGAGATGCTGCTGAAGGCTCAGATGCTTTAATATTAAATGATAATTTAGAATATGTATTGATATCAAAAGAACCAACTCCTGATGAAGTTTTATATAAAAATGATGAAAAAAAGAGATTAAAACTAGCTTTAAGTAAATTAGATGATGATGAACGACAACTAATAGACTTTATAATAATAAAGAATAATCCTTTAGTAAAATATTCTAAGATTACTAAAATACCATATACAACATTACATCGTAAAAAGAAAAAAACTCTACAAAAATTAAGTGAATATTTAAATTAATTTAAAATTAGGCTATGTTTTAAGTGAATGTTGATATTTTAGTATAATGGCCAACTGGCGTTGGAATTTGCTTTTTAGAACTCTTAATGAAGATTTGTACAATTAATTGCTTGTCAGCAGTCTTTGATTGGGAGCATGCATTAATTGGACTAAGCTTTATTTTAGTGTTCTTAAAGTAAATTCCTCTGTCCATGAGCTTTATAC
>NZ_JAVJAN010000073.1:0-7792 GCF_031344075.1 Clostridium aquiflavi | reverse complement strand
TGGGACTATACTCATTTTAGCATTCCTAAGTTCAATTATTCCGCTCACTTTGCTTATGCATATATCAACACTCTGCTAAAACATAGCCTTATTTTAACTTTAATTCACATAATTTAATAATAAAGGTTTTATTTCACACTATAAATTAGCAAAAATCTCAAGTATCGTATCAATAACGTAATATAGTCATATAATATTATAAATCAATATATAGTAGTGATAAAATGAGATACCTTCTAAATGTTAAACAATGTGAATTTTTAGGTAAAGGACATGAAGGAAAGGTTTATTTAACTCCCGAAGGATTTGCTTTAAAAATATTCTATAATAAAAAGAAGGCAGAAAAAGAAGTAGAAATTCTTGAAAAAACAAAAAAGAGTAGATTTTTTCCTAATGTACTGTTTATGGCTGAAAATATGGTGTTACGAGAATTCATAGAAGGTGATAATCTTTATGAGTTTTTATGTAAAAATGGATTAACCTATTCTTTATCTGTAGAGATTATAGATTTAATTGAAGATTTTAAAGTCTTAGATTTCAAAAGATTAAATATTAGAAATGCACATATATTTGTAGATAAAAACAGTAAAATTAAAGTCATAGACCCTCGAAATCCTTATAGTAAATTTACGCCCTATCCTAAGGACATTATAAAAACTTTAGTAAAATTAAACTTATTTGATAATTTTTTAAAGAACCTTTTAGATTATAAGCCTGATCTTCTTAGTTATTGGATTCACGGTTATGATTATTTTACTCTTATGTCTGAGAAAAAATTACATTGTAGATGCTACGCATGTTAAAAACAAATAAAAATACAAGAACGTACATATGTATTTCTTGTATTTTTATTCTAATTTATTATATTAAAATCTTATCTAAAAAGACTATTTGCTTTTCTCTTAAATTTAAAATATTATCCATAATAAATGAAATACTAATTAATACTATTGCTGTTTTTATAAAATAATTTAGAAGCATATACAAAGTTAAAATCTCCATTAAAATTAGTGAAAGCTTAGATTTAGTTAACGTATAAATCATTCTGTTTATATACTTGTAACTATCTTGTAACAAAAAGTATATAACTATATATTTTATTGAATTTAATATTATATTTAAATGCACAAATTTACTTATTTCTATATTTAAATATAATATATACATACTTGACAAATATACTATTCCAATGTTTATGATTTTCTTAGAACAACAAATTACTATTCCGTATTTCTTAAAATTTCTTATAACTAAAAATTTTTTATTTGACACACAACTTAGTAGATTTAACTTTTTTCCTAAAAATAACGATGCGATGTATGTTATAAATGTAGTTCCTACTGGAAGTGATATTATTAAAATGTAATATAAAACATTTTTTAATGTTTTATTTAAAAATAATAATTTATCCACATATATTTGAGATTCTTTAAGTAGGCTATATCCTAATATATTAGAAAAGTTTATATCAATCATAACCATAACAACACATGACAGTATTGAACAATAAAATAAATCATCTAAAATTGTTTCTTTCTTTTCAACAAATATTCCACATATAAATCCTAATACCATACTTTGACTTATACAGATTCCTGAAACCACATCTCCTATAGTTAATGCTATTATTAGAATTGAAGATACACTAGATAATAATGTATATTTAAAACCACATCTTAGGTATATAAGTATGGTAATTATTGGAACCATAAAATCTAAATATCCTAAATATCCTATTCCTGTACCAATTGCTATAATGCTTATTACTACAAATACAGCTGTAAGAACTCCTGCTTCTGTCATTTTTTTTGTTTCCAATTTATTCACCTTATTTATTTAATCTAATATTGTTAGTTACTATTATATATCAACTAAACATAAATATTAAAGTAAATTTATATTCTAATTGCTTTACTTAGTATAATTTATATTCATATAGTTTTCAAAATGATAGTTTTCTTAAATACCATAAGTAAAATAAATATTTCGTTTATATAAAATATATATCTGAAAATTCTATATTGCATTTTTCTATAGTACTATCTAAATTTTTTTTATTATTAACATTATCATCTGTTAATCTCACTGGAATTGAAAAGATAAACTCTGTTCCTTTAAGTGGATTATTCTTAGCAATTATCTTTCCACCATGCATTTCTACCAAAGATTTCACAAGAGATAAACCTATTCCTGTCCCCTCGCATCTCCTATTAAGTATATTATCTGAATATTTAAATCTTTGAAAAATATTGTTTATATCTTTACTAGCTATACCTATACCATTATCTTTTATACTAATGAGTATATTTTTTCTATCTTTACTGTATTTTATTCTTATTTCTATAATTCCATCATCATTTGTATATTTTATAGCATTAGAAAGTAAATTTAACATTACAGTTTCAATTTTATTTTTATCCAAAGCCGTTATTATTTCCTCTTCACTTGTGTCAAAAATTATATTTCTAGTATTTTCTTTTA
Source organism: Clostridium aquiflavi (assembly GCF_031344075.1). Classification (NCBI taxonomy): domain Bacteria; kingdom Bacillati; phylum Bacillota; class Clostridia; order Eubacteriales; family Clostridiaceae; genus Clostridium; species Clostridium aquiflavi. Next base: position 5,311 of record NZ_JAVJAN010000073.1, on the reverse strand, counting down.
TATATTCTCTTACTGACATTACTATGTCTTCAATTATTTCAACTGCATTACAATTTTGTAGTTGGAAATTACAATGACCAGAATCTATTTTAGTTATATCTATTAGATTATTTATAAGTCTTAACAGCCTATAAGAATTTTTCTTAATTCCATCTATGTATTTAATTAAATCTATTTCAGCATTTTTGAAATTATTATTTTTATCTATAAGCTGTACAGTTGCAAGTATTACATTTAAAGGTGTCTTAAATTCATGTGATATATTTGCCAGAAATTTATTTTTAAAATTTTCAATCATAACAGCTTCTTCTAGTTCTTTTTTTTCTTGCTCTAATTTTTTTTGTTCTGTAATATCTTTAGCTGCTAAAAATACATATCTTTCCTCTTCAATACAGCTCCAATTCCATTGAAATATCTTATATTCACCATTTTCACATAATACTTTAGCAATAGAATTTTCACCTTTTGCATCTTTTATAAATTTTATATATTTTCTTGCTCGCTCTCTATCATCTGGATGTACCATATCAAATACATTCATTGTTGATATTTTTTCATTACTCCATCCTGTAACATCAATAACACTTGGAGATACACACTTAAAACGTTGTTTATAATCCATTATTGCCCATAAATCTGTTGCAATTTCTAAAAAAGATTTTAATTTACTTTCATTTAATGTTCTTTTTACAAGTTCTTCTCTTAATTTATTGGTTAAAATTTTATTCTTAATTAATAATTCTAATTTCTCACATTCGTAATCGATAACACTATCATTCATATTATCTAAATTAGTATTTTCAGTATAAAAAATACTTAAAATACCTATCAATTTATTTGTATCTTTTATTGAATACATTCTAATATATCCGTAGTTTTTATTTGTGTCAATATTATTGTTTTCTATATGTTTTTTAAACCAATACGTTTCTTTTATATCTATAGCCCTGTGATCATATTTACTTGTAAGTAACTTTTCTTTAGATTGTTCATTTAATTGTGTAGTGTAATCCTCTCCTATTACAGACACATTTCCTAATTTAAATTTTAATCTTAACATATTATATTCTTCATCATATAAAAACAAAGCAATTCCATCAGACTGCGTTTCGCTATTTAAATTTATTAATATATTTTTAAAATTCTCAGTTTCTTCTTTGATACACTCATTAATATATTTATTATTTATAAGTTCTTTTGATGGTTTTAATTTTAACAAATCCTTTAAATCTTTAAAAATATATACCTCATTTTCTTCTTTACTCATTTTCTTATCCCCTTATTATAGTATCCATGGCTTTCTAGTATATATCAGAAAATTCTATATTGTATTTTTCAAACCTTGAATCTAGTCTTTTATCATAAAGATCACAAACGTCTTTATCTTCCATTTTAATTATAGGAAGATAAAATACAAATTCAGCCCCTTTTTTTATTTCCTTATTAACTTTTATTGCTCCACCATGCATCTCTATTAAAGATCTTACTATGGATAACCCAATTCCAGTCCCTTCACATCTTCTCGTAAAAACATCTCCTGATTGCTTAAATCTTCTAAATATGTTTTCTACATCTTTTTCAGGTATTCCAATGCCATCATCTTTTATCTTTACAATAACATTATTATTATTTATATCCATACTTAAACTAACATAAATATTACCACCATTATTTGTATATTTAACTGCATTAGATAATAAGTTTAATATTATTCTTTCAATTTTATCACAATCTATTGCAAGTATAATTTCTTCTCTAGTGGTATCAAATATTATATTACGATTTTTTTCATGTATATATTTGCTAACAGATAGTACTATATTTTCAATAATACTTACAATATTACAATTTTCAAGGCTTAATTTATAAATTCCACCATCTATTTGAGTTATATCTATTAAATTGTTCACCAGTTTTAATAATCTATATGAATTTTGTTTTATTCCATTTATATACTTAAGATTTACTTTTACTTCTTCACTTAATTTATTATTTTTTAATTTATCAGATAATAACTGAACTGTACTTAAAATAACATTTAATGGTGTTTTAAATTCATGTGATACTGTTGAAAAAAATTCAGTTTTTAGACTTTCCATAGCTATTGCTTCTTCTAATCTTCTCTTCTCTTCTTCTAATTCTTTCTTTTCAGTAATATCTCTGCCAGTCAAAAGCACTGTTTTTCCCTCTTCTAAACAGCACCAATTCCATTCTATTAATTTATATTTACCATTTTTACATAGAAATCTATTAAGTAAAAATGTTCTTTTATCTTTATTAAATGAAAATTCCATTTTTTTTAATATATTTTCTCTATCATCTGGATGGGTTAAATTAACTGCATTTAAATTCTTAAATTCTTCTGATGTCCATCCAAAAGTTTTAATACAATTATCACTTACATCTTTAAAATGATAATTTGCTTGCAATATTCCCCATAAATCTGTCGAAATCTCCAAGAACGATTCTAAACGCCTTTGTATTTTTGAACGTTTGGTCATCTCTTTTTTTAATAAAGTCACATCTCTTGCAACTGCTAATTCCCAATTATACTTAGTACCAGTAGGTAATACTGTTTTATAAACTGAGAAGTACCTCTTGTTTTCATTAAATTCTACTTCTTTTATTAGATTTTCTTCAGTTACTAATACATATTCACCGTTATAATTATTTAGTTCTGTTTTTCCTATAATCTCTTTTTCTGTTTTTTTAAATGTAGTCAAAAAATATTTATTTACATATCTGTATCTATTTTTTTGATCTTTAATCCATATTAGATACGGAAAGTTATCTAATATTCTTTCTAAGTCATCTACGCTATATTTTTTATTTATAGTACAGCCTTCCATTGCTCATATTCCCCTTCATATAAATTACACAAATAAAATAATTTAATTTATTCTCTTCAACTAATCACTCTATAATTTATATAATTACATGGAGTATATATCAGAAAATTCTATATCAAACACTTCTATCTTGGAAGAAATTTTTTTATTATTATATTCGTCTAGTTTTTCTTCATCAATTTTTCTAATAGGCAAAGTAAAAATTACTTCTGTACCTTCTTCTGGGTTACTATTTATCCATATTTCTCCTCCATGCATTTCAACAATTGATTTCACTAAAGATAATCCTATTCCACTTCCCTCATAATTTTTATGCAAAGAATTTTCAACTTGTTTAAATCTTTCAAATATTTTTTCCTTATATTCTTTTGGAATTCCTATTCCATTATCCTTTACTGATATTATTACTTCATTATCATCTAAATTAGTAGAAATATTTACTTTTATTATTCCATCTTTTTCTGTATATTTTAATGCATTAGATACTAAATTTAAAATTATCCGCTCTATTTTTTCTGGATCGCAAGCAAGTATTATTTCTTCTTCATCAGTATCAAATATTATATCTCGCTCTTTATTTTTAGTATATTCTGCTACAGATAAAACAATTTCTTCAATAACATTAACTATGTTTTTATTCACCATATTAACTTTATAATGACCACCATCTATCTTAGTGATATCAATTAAATTGTTTACAAGTTTTAATAGTCTATACGAATTTTGTTTTAATCCCTTTATATACTTACACATGTTTTGTTTTTCTAATATATCGTCAAATTTTTTTATATAAGACTCCATAAGTTGCGCTGTTGTTAAAATTATATTTAATGGTGTCTTAAATTCATGAGATAAATTTGCAAAAAACTGTGTTTTTAAACTTTCTAATGCAATTGCATTTTGTAAACGTTTATTTTCTAAGGCTAATTTATTATAATTAGTTATATCTTTACCTGTCATTATAAAAGTTTTCCCACCATTTATATAACTCCAATTCCATTCTAGAGTCCTATATTCTCCATTTTTACAAATACATCTATCTATAAAGCCAACATATTTCCATTTATTATAATTGTAAGCTAAATTTAACAACTCATATATCCTAGGTAAATCATCCTTATGTATCAAATCAGTACAATTCATATTCATAAGTTCTTCCTTAGACCACCCTAATACTTTTGTCCAATTATTAGTTACTTTTATAAAAGATCCATCGTTTTTTGCTATTCCGCATAAGTCAGTAGCTGTTTCTAAAAACAATTCTAATTCTTTTTCACTTTCTACACGCTTATTCAATTCTTTATTAAGTGTTGAATATAAAAATTTATTATTAATAATTATTCCTATAACATCACAAATTGATTTTATAAAATCTTCATTATTATATTTATGAATATCTTCTTCTCTGTATTGTACATTTAATACTCCAACTAATTCACGTTCACATCTTATACAATAAAATTTATTTACAGGAGTATTATTAATATCATCTTTTGATATCACTTCATTACTCTTATTCATCACTCCGCTTTTTACATAATTTTCAAATATTTCTTTTTCAGAATTATATATATATACGCTCATTCCTTGCGCACCTATTATTTTTTTAAAATCACTTATTATTTGTTTCAATCTCTCTTTATTTTTTAATTCATCATATTTGTTTTTATTACAAATATTAATTGATGCGTCTTTTATATGTGAAACTACCTTCTTCTCTGTTGTAATTTTTCTTACAACTCCACCTATTAAATTTGTTTTTTTACTACTCAAAAATGGCATATTATAAGTTTCAACACATATATCTTCTCCATCACTTTTAATTTTTCTCTTAAAATAAGCACAACTTTTTTCTTCTAATATTTTTCTTTCATTGTCTGGCCAGTTTTTCAATATCTCATTATCTTTAAAATCTGAATTCTTTTTCCCTAAAAGATTCTTTTGTTCTAAATCTAATTTCTCAGTTGCTAATTTATTAGCATACTTATACCTTCCTTCCTCATCTTTAATCCATATTATATATGGAATATTATCTAATAAGTTTTCTAAATCTTCTATTGTATATTGTCGTTTTTCTTTCTCATCTTTATTAACCATATATCTTCTCCTAATTTATTATTAAATTACAATAACCCTTATAACTTATTTTACCATATATGACTTATATAGCGAAATTTTATTTTATTTTTATCATATTTTTTATTATAGATGGAAAAAATATGTTTTAAAATGTATTTTTTATAAATTATATGTGTATTTTCTAAAAATTTTACATTTTATCGTAATTAACTATAAAAAACAATAATTTAAATTTACTGCCAAAAATAAAAATTATATTATGATATGTTATCATGTTAATTACTAAATAATAATTTATACTTAGAACAAAATCGCTAAGGCGACTTTGGAGCCGTCGATTTTTTTAGCCATGCGCCCTTTCCAAACGCAGTGCAGGAATAATG
>NZ_JAVJAN010000072.1:0-7838 GCF_031344075.1 Clostridium aquiflavi | reverse complement strand
GTGCGTTTTAAGGGATTCGAACCCCTGGCCCACGCCTTAGAAGGGCGTTGCTCTATCCAGCTGAGCTAAAAACGCATAATTTAACATATGTATCTTATAACCAAATTTTAAACTTTATTATTTAAAACATTCTCAAACATAAAGTCTCTACAACTTGACTGCTTGATTATTATAAGATACATAATATAAATTGTCAACACTGTTTTTACAATTTGCCCACTAAAATCCTAATATAGTATAAATTTAGACATTTAGTTTATACACCTATGCTATAATAATATAAAAATAAAAGCCACCACAATATTAATTTTTCATAATAATATTGTAGTAGCTTTTATAAGTAAAGAATGACTTTCAATTTAAATTTATTTTTTAATTGATTTAAATGCTTCTGCTTGTGCTTTTATACCTCTTTCAGCAGCAAATCTTTCAATACTTGATGCACCAAAGAAACCATCTATTCCTTCTGTTTTTTCAATTACATATGCTGCATCATCAGGTTCTGCAATTGGACCTCCATGGCAAATAACCATAATATCTGGATTAACAGCTCTACCAGCTTTTATAATAGCTTCTATTTTTTCAACACAGTCATCAAGTGTTAAAGCAGTTTTAGCTCCAATTGTTCCTTTTGTAGTTAATCCCATATGAGCTACTAGAATATCTGCACCAGCTTCAGCCATTGCTTTTGCTTGTTCTGGATCAAATACATATGGAGTAGTAAGCATGTCTAATTCATGTGCTTTTCTAATCATTTCAACTTCTAAGTCATATCCCATTCCTGTTTCTTCAAGATTTTGTCTAAACACTCCATCTATTAAACCAACAGTTGGGAAGTTTTGAACTCCTGAAAATCCTTGTTCTTTAAGTTGCTTTAAATAAACTTCCATTACTCTAAATGGATCTGTACCACAAACTCCTGCAAGTACTGGAGTATGTTTAACAACTGGTAATACTTCTGCTCCCATTTCTACAACAATTTGATTTGCATCACCATATGATAATAATCCTGCTAAAGATCCACGACCTGCCATTCTATATTTTCCTGAATTATATATTATAAGCATATCAGCTCCACCAGCTTCACTACTTTTAGCTGTAATACCTGTACCGGCGCCAACTCCTAATAAAGAATTTCCTTTAGCTATTTCCTCTTTAAATTTCTTAATAATTTCTGCTCTTTTCATAATTAATTCCTCCTAATTTTACTGTTTTTAAATTCTATTTTTAATAATGTTAATAGTTATCTATAAATATCATTATTTTCTAGTAATAAGACTTTAAACTATATTATTTACTCATTAAATCTATAAGCTTTTTAGCTGCTGCTTCTCCAAACTCTTTGTCATTTATTGCAAGATTTAGTTCTTCTATCTCTACAACATCTTTATTTATACAATTCTTTAATGTATCAAAAAGCATTTTATCTTCTTCTTCTCCATAGAATTGTTGTCCCTTTTCATCTAACATTGATACGCCTTTTAAAGGTAAGAATAGTGCTGTATTTCCAGTAGCCATATTTAACTTTTCAGCTATCTTTTCACCAATGATTTTATTTTCTTCAACAGTAGTTCTCATTAATGTAACAGTTGGGTTATGTTTATAGAAATTTCTACCTTCAAACTTCTTTGGAACAGTGTCTATTGGTCCAAAGTTTACCATGTCCAATGCTCCTACTGATACAACTTGAGGTATATTATTCTTTCCAGCTGCTTCTAATCTGTTGTGACCTGCACCTAACACGCCTCCAACTAATTCATCACACCATTCTGTAGTTGTTAAATCCAAAACGCCCTTGATAAAACCACCTTTTATTAGATGCTCCATAGATTTCCCACCAACTCCTGTTGCATGGAATACTAATACTTCATATCCTCTTTCTTCAAGATATTTTCTTGCATAATTTACACATGGCGTTGTTACACCAAACATTGTTGCGGCTACTAGTGGTTTCTTTTCTATAATTTCTTTATTTTCAAAATTCACCATGCCAGCTATTGCAAATACAGCATTTGCAAAGATTTTTGTTGATATTGAATTAAGACCAGCCACATCAACTATTGATGGTACCATAACTATATCACTTGAACCAACATATTGTTCAGTGTTCCCTGAAGCTACTGTTGATACCATAACTTTTGGTACTCCAATTGGTAGAGCTCTCATAGCTGGTGTAATAAGTGATGTTCCACCAGTACCACCAAATGAAATAATTCCATCAAACTTACCTTGTTCATATAATTTAGGAACCAATTTTTCCATTCCTTTTGAAAGAATTTCTGTTGCCAATGCTCTATCCTTTTTAGCTGCAATTTCGTAAATATCTTCACCAACTGCTCTAGCCACCTCTTGATTTGAAACATCTGGTTTAAATTTTGGTTCAAATACACCTGTATGAATAGTAAATGGTTTTAATCCTATACTTTCAATTAATTTTTTAACATATAAATATTCAACACCCTTTGAATCAAAAGTTCCTGCAATTGCTATAGTTTTCATAATCCTCAACTCCCCATAATATAAATTAATTTTTACCTTGTCCACTCATAATTTTTAGTTTTTAGTTTTAAAAAAACGTTATCACAACTTACAAGTTAATGATAACGTTTTTCTAATTTGCAGTAAATGTACTTATGTATTTTAAAATTGTGTTTATGTACTTTCCCTGTATATTTTTGGTGATTTTCCTATATATTTTTTAAACATTTTACTAAAATGTGCATAATCATCATATCCAACTAATTCTGCAACCTCTGATAATCGTATATTTTCTTTTTTTATTATTTCTGCTGCTTTATTCATTCTAAATTTAACTAAATATTGTGGGAAGCTACATCCAACTTCTTTTTTAAAAAGACTACTTAAATGTGTTCTAGAAATATTTGCAACCATAGCTAATTCTAAAAAAGATATATTATTCATGTAGTTTTTAGATACATATTCTTTTACAAATTCTACATAGTCATAATGCTTTGTTATTCCATCTAACATTTTATTTAAAAAATCATCTTTTTCTAAATTACCTGAATATTTAAATTCTCTAGTTATATTAGTTATATATTTTTCAGATGGTATCCTTTCAAAAGCTGATCCACCAATATATCCCATAGTGTTGCAATTATTATACATATATTGAACGTCTACTGGTGTTTTAATAGGTCCCCCATATATCATTTTAATTACATTTGGTCTAATTTTATCACATAAATCAAAAATTGATTTTGCCTTTTCCTTAGCTGCCTCTAAAGATAATATCTTTTTAGCTCCAAGCATTCCACCCTCTGTTAATCCTAAATGCACACATATAATATCTGCTCCTGCATCTAACATATCACTTGCTTGTTCTTTACTAAAAACAAATGCTATAGTAAATAAGTTCTTTTTATGAGCAATTTTAATAGCTTCAACTTCTAAACTGTAACTGCATCCCTCTTCTTCCAATGCCTTTCCAAATATTCCATCAATTATTCCTACAGTCGGATAATTATTAATTCCAGAAAATCCTTTATTTTGTATATTCTCTATATATTCTTCTAAATCTATTGTTGGATCTGTTGCATTTAATCCAAAAATAACAGGAATCTCTTTTATAAGTGGAACAACTTCCCTTAATGCAAATTCCATTACCATATCATTGCTATTGGCAAATGGTAGTATTCCTGCAAGTGAGCTTCTTCCCATCTGTCTAAATCTTCCTGAATTAAGAGTAAGCAATAGATCAGCTCCACCCCTTTGTGCATATTTAGCCGTAACACCAGCACCTGTTGCAACACCAATAATATGACTATTAATTTTTATTTGTAAATTTAAATTTCTAATTATCTCTTCTCTTGACACCATATTTTATACCTCATTACCTAATTCTAATACTTTAATTACTATATTTAAATCTAATCCTAATGTGTTATCTAATAAAAAATCAACTTTTTATCTTTAATTAAATTCATTTTACCATATCAAGAAAATTTAATTTAACATAAAATATATTTTTAATAATATAAATTCCTAAAGAATAAAATATCCCTTTATAGAAACAGTTTTATTATTTTAACTGTCTACTATAAAGGGAACATATCATTTTTCTTTATAATTTTCTAATTTTTTTAACTAGACTTTCACTGTTGTTAACTTTCCATAAACATCTTCATATCATCTTCTACATTAGTTATTCCACCAATTCCAAAGTTATCTATTAATACTTTAGCAACATTTGGTGAAAGGAATGCTGGAAGTGTTGGTCCTAAATGAATGTTTTTAACACCTAAATGTAATAATGATAATAATACTATTACAGCTTTTTGTTCATACCATGCTATATTATATGATATAGGTAATTTATTCACATCATCTAGACCAAATACTTCTTGAAGTTTTAGTGCTATAACAACTAATGAATATGAATCATTACATTGTCCTGCATCTAACACTCTTGGAATTCCACCAATATCACCTAAGTTTAATTTATTATACTTATATTTAGCACATCCTGCAGTTAATATAACTGTATCTTTAGGTAATTTTTCTGCAAAATCAGTATAATAATTTCTTGATTTAGCTCTTCCATCACAACCAGCCATTACAAAGAATCTCTTTATAGCACCAGTTTTAACAGCATCTACAACTTTATCTGCAAGGGCTAAAACTTGGTTATGCGCAAATCCACCAACTATTTGTCCTTTTTCTATTTCAGTAGGCGCATTACATTTTTTAGCCATTTCTACAACCTTAGAGAAATCTTTTATTCCTTTTGAATCAGCTTCTATATGAGGGCATCCTGGCATTCCAGTAGCTCCTGTTGTAAATAATCTATTCTTATAAGACTCCTTTGGAATAACTATACAGTTTGTAGTCATAAGAATTGGTCCATTAAACTTTTCAAATTCTTCTTTTTGTTTCCACCATGCATTACCATAATTTCCTGCAAAGTGTTTATATTTCTTGAATTTTGGGTAGTATTGTCCAGCAAGCATTTCTCCATGAGTATATACATCTACTCCAGTTCCTTCTGTTTGTTTAAGTAACATCTCTAGATCTTTTAAATCATGTCCTGAAATTAATATTCCTGGATTAGTTCTAACTCCAATATCTACAGTTGTTATTTCAGGATGTCCATAACTTTCAGTATTAGCTTTATCAAGTAATGCCATACCATCTACACCAAATTTACCAGCTTCTAATGCAAGTGCAACTAATTCATCAACAGTTAAACTCTCATCTATTGTAGCTGCTAATGCTTTTGCCATGAATGCATGAACTTCTTCATTGTTATATTTTAAGTTCATAGCATGCTTCATATAAGCAGATAATCCTTTTAATCCATAAGTTATAAGTTCTCTTAAGCTTCTTATATCCTCATTTTCAGTTGAAAGAACCCCAACTTTTTCAGCCTTTGCATCAAATTCTATCGTATTATCAGCTGTCCAAGTTGCTGCATCTGGCATTATCATTTCTGTAGTTTGCATTCCAAATATTTTTTTGAAGAAACCACCACTTACTTTTACCTCTCCAACTTTACCACCAGCTTTAATAACTTTAGCTTTTAGAATTTCTCTTAATTTTAAAGTTTCTCTTACTCTATCTAAAATAGAATCTCTATCAAAATTAGCATTTGTAATTGTTATAAATAAATTTTCTGTTATGTATTTATCAACTTTACTATCTGTAACTCCAACTTTTCTTCCCTCATTACTTACTATAGCTAGTCCTTTAGTTACATATATTAATAAATCTTGAGCCTTTGCTACATGTTCGTCTTTACCACAAACACCTACTTTAGTACAGCCTTTACACCCTGCTGTTTCTTGACATTGATAACAAAACATTGACATATTATGTCCTCCTATTTCTCTTTTTATATAAAAATTATTAATTTCTTTTTGTTATTTCTTAACTTTAACAATTCAAATTTTACTATATTCTTTTCACTTTTTCTGTAACATATGTTACTAATTTAAAATTAATAATTTTTTTATAATTATTTAATACAAAAAAAAGAACCTAATTGATGTTATAGCATTCATCAATTAAATTCTTTTAAATATATGCTGACTATGTGTCTGTTTTTATCTTTACTTATATACTCATTGTAATCAAGTTTTTTAATTCTTTAAAATCATAAAAAATTAAAATATGCTACTAAATTGGTCTTTTAAAATATTCGTCAATAATAAAAGAATTATCATTTCATCACATACTTCAAAAAATCATCTTTTCCATTAAATAATGATTCAGCATTTAAGTTTATTTCTACAAGTGTCATCTAATTACTTAACCTAGTTTAAATACTATTTATTTTAATTTTTTTATTATGTTTAATTTTGGTTATCTTTAAATATACCTGATGTTGAATTTTGAATTCCTCTACATCATAAATTGTCCAATATAAATTATCAAAAATATCTTTACATTCTATTTCTATTTTTTCTACATTTCCTTCCATTCTATTTTCTTGAGAGTTTGTTATTAAGTACTCTTTTAAAACTCCATCTTTTTCCAATAAATTGATATAGAATTCACTAATATTAGAATTATTTTTAGTTATTGCACTTATTTTTATATCTTTAGCAATCCCTATTCCTACATTTTTTATTTCATGTAAATTTACATTTGTATTATATATTGTGCCAATACTAAATCTCACTTCTTTAACATAATCGTTACCTAAATCTTGTTCTTTTAATATTAATATTGGTTTATTTCTTTTTACATCTTCCAAATATTCTTTGTACATTATAGCTTTCTTATTTTCTTGTTGAATTTTTCTTGTTTCTTCTGTAGTTATAACAACAGCTATTAAAGTTCCGGTACCTCCAACGAATCCTCCTAGCAGACATCCTATTGTTGAATAATATAACTTATAATCTCCACCTTTACTTATCCATAATAAAAATATACATAAAATAACTAATACGATTATTATAACAAATGTTATTAAATATTTTTTTACTTTGTCTTTATAATTATCCAAATAAGACACCTCCTAAAACAATATTTTATATTAAAACTATCTTATATCTATATAAACTGTTATTTAATTCAATCCATAAAATTATCAATATTTTTAACTAGCTTATGCCTAAACCATATTTAATTTTATTACTATAAATATTTAAATTTAATATTATTATGTATCTCTACTTTATTGCATCATAAAAGAACCCTATTTCTAGAGTTCTTAATTTTAATTTCTATTATATTCTACCCCATTAATAAATTCTCTATGTATTTTTGTTCTTAGCTTCATCATTCTTACTTATTTCTTCTATTTTATTTTGTCCAAAACTTCTTTTATTTCACCTTCCGACATAGATTCATTTTCCTTATTACACTTTAACTTTTCTAACTTAGTAACTCCATTCTCCACTTTGTTCCTTATCGCAAATTTTTGTTCAATCGACAGATTATACACTTTCTTAATGTTACGTAGTATTTAACTTTTTAGATTTTGCATATAAAGATGGGAGCTTAAGGAATATGTACCTACTAAAGAGGATTTAGAATTTGCACAAAAATTTATTCAGTGGAACAATTTAACTCATGGAATTCAAAGAGTTGATGCTTGTAGAACTGAAGAAAATGAACTTTTGTTAGTGGAATTAGAAGATTTGAATCCTTATCTTTGACTACTAATACTGCCAATTTAAATTCCATATAAATACCTCTCATTTTATATACTTTTAAGTGTATAACAAGTTCTTATTTCACATTATATTTTAATATGTTATTTATTTCCAAATTAAATAATGTACAAATAAGAAACTCATTTAAGAAACTCATTAACAAACTGAAATTTAAGGTCTTAAATCTCTATAAACTCTACAGAATTACCATGCTGTTTA
>NZ_JAVJAN010000071.1:0-7938 GCF_031344075.1 Clostridium aquiflavi | reverse complement strand
GGAAACATGAACTTACTCAGCGAATCTAAATGAGTCGAGTTTCATTTTTAACTTCTGTCCATGAGCTTTATACTACAATATCAACACTGTTTTAAAACATAGCCAAATAAAAAGGTATATATAGTAATTTTTATTTATTATACACACCTTTTTATTGCTTAATATTCTATTTTTATTTTATACCATTAGCATTTCTTGTATTTTGTTTAAAATATCATATATTTCTGGATATTTAAAGGCTTTACCAGTGTTTATCATTTCTTTAAATTTATTAATAGATACCCATTTAATCTCGCTAACCTCTTCTTTTTGTAAAACTGCTCTTGATATATCATAATCTTGTTTTACTGCAAACACATCCCATATAGTATTTCCATGTGTTAAATTAGAAATTAGTATTAAATCTTCATTTGACATCTTTAAATCAATTTCTTCTTTTGCTTCCCTAATACATCCACTCTTTGTATCTTCTCCACTTTTTATGTATCCAGTTGTCATTCCCCAAATATTCGGTAATACTTTTCTACAAGATGCTCTTTTTTGAATTAATATTTCATTTTTACTATTTATTACCCATAATTCAATTGCAAAATTAAATTCATCCTTTTGCAAAGTTTCACCTCTTCTTTTTACTACTCCAATTTTTTTACCATTCTTATTATATATATCTAATAGCTCGTCCATCATAAGTCCTCCATTTGTTATATTAATGTTTTATTTAATACATTATAAATTTCTAATAATCATATACATATAATTTTATCCATTCTTAATATAAATTATATCATTTAACTATTATAAAAAAAGAAGTTCCAAATAATTAAATTTGAAACCCACCTTAATATTAAGTTATTATTTTATACATCAATTAAGTCATATTAGAAAAAATTCCAAGTACATCTAATATTCCGTATCCCCACTGAGGATTAGGATATGAATCTCCAGGTCTTTTTTTAGTTCCTCTTGTTAAATAAGTTTTTATTGTTTGAGAATACATATAAGGATCATTTCCTTCAACAATTCCCCATTGAAATAATATAGCACAAGTTCCAGCAACAACAGCAGCGGAAACACTAGTTCCATTTACTGTTGTAATTGAATTATTAGGAGCTACAGTTACCGCATTTACTCCACCTGCCGCAATATCAACCCTATCAATATAATCATCTAAAAATGACATTCCTGAATAATTTACTATATTATTATTGTTTTGATTATATGCAGCTACTGTGATTATAGCTGTTGATCCACCTGGATTAGTAAATGTACCAAAAGGGTCCGATGGGCTTAATGAAGTGTCCCCTATTGATAATCCATATTGAGGTATCCATATGTTATAGGTTCCATCTAATACTAAATTAGCTATTAATTTTATTTGCCATATTCCGGGTTGTAAATTATAAAATTGTATACGAATCAACTCGTCTCCTGTATTTTCTTCTGGAATATAAAATTCAATTTTTATTGATGTCTTTTCAAAAACAAAATTGTACTCTTCAGTAAGGTTAATTATAGCAGGTACTATTCCAGTATTTTCTCCTGAAGGTGATACTATATCTACTGTCATTATATTAGGTGGGTCAATCCAAATTTCTGCCCACAAATATTTTTGATCTGGCGATACATTTAATTCTATGGTTCTTGTTTCACCTTCTTTAGCAATCACACCTGAAGCATGCCCCGCCCTAGATCTTTCATTTCCTGCACCTGTTACTACAACTATGCCTCTACTATTAGAAATTGATTCTATATATTCCTGTAAAATACCATTTCCTCTATGATTTCCAGAGTTACTTCCAAGTGGAAGATATATAACCATGGGTTCAGTTTTTCTTAAAGCATATTCATATAAGAATTCTAAAGCAGAAAATATTGCAGTAATATTAAAAATAGGAACTTGTGCATTAAATTGAGCTTTATTTGAATAGTCTTCTATTAATTTTACAACTACAAATTTGCAATCAGGTGCAACTCCTTTAAGTTCAGGATTTTTACCTGTGGCACCAATTATTCCACTCATACTAGTTCCATGTCCAACTTCATCAATGCTAGGTACAATGTCATATGGTGATTTCCCTTGCCTATAAGCATTTATCGCTTCATTTATCTTATCTTTTATATATAAGGCTCCATATGGTATAAATTCAATTTCATCATCTTTATCTGATGTTATTGTTTGATCCCATATACATTCTATTCTAGTATCACCTTGTAAAGTCATAAACTCACTGCTTAAATAATCAATTCCAGTATCAATAATTCCAACAACTACTTCTTTGCCAGTTAATTGAAGAGGTAAATCTATCTGTAAACTCCTTACTTGTGAAGCTTCTATAGGTGTAATTTCTTGAAGTGTATAAGTTTCTGTCCCTTTAACATATACAATATTAGAAAATAAAGGATCATTTACATTAATTTTCTTTTCTTTTGGAGTCGAAATTATAGCATATTTATCATTAACTGTTGCTATGTAATATCCTTCCTTTTGCAATGCTTCATCATTGATTTTACCTTGATATTGTACAATGTAGTGATTATAATCTGTATTGTTAAAAAGATTTCTAGGCATATTAGATTCATATCTTAGCATTTCGTATCATCTCCTTTGGAATCCTTATGAATAGTTTATCAACTTGGTATTTAATAAAGTTGTCATTTCTAAAATTCATATTCTCCCTAGTTTTTATATATTTTCTACTTATAACATTAAATGTCCCCAATATATCAAAACTTCCATATCCAATTTCTCTATTTGGATATATATATTCTGGTTTTCTATAAGCACCATATATTAAATAACTCCTGATTTTAGTGGAATACATAGTAGTATCATTTTCATCAACTATTCCCCATTGCAATAAAAGTGCACATCCTCCTGCAATTACAGCTGTTGCAGCTGAACTACCCGATACAACAGTAGTTTCTCCTAGAGCTTTTGTTGTTAAAATATTTATTCCTACTGTAGCAATATCTGGATTAATTAAATTATTAGTATTGAATCCTTTTCCTGACGTTGCAACTAATGACTCATTAACTAATCCATGGTATGCAACTGTAACCACTTTTCTAGCAGTTGCTGGAATTGTTAATGTACTAAATGGATCGGGTTCTAAAAACTTTGTATTTTCTGGTAATGTTGCTTCAGGCTGAAGCCATGCATTATATACACCATCACTTATATAGTCTCCTCTTAAAATAAATTTCCATATACCAGGATTTATATTATTAAAAATCAATTCAATAACTTCATGCCCTGAAAAATGTTCAGGCATATAGTAGTTAAGCTTTAATTTAGCTTTTGAAAAAACAAAATTAATTTCTTCTCTTTTATTTCTTTTGGCTTGAATAAAACTGCTCTCTTCTCCTGTAGGTGAAATTACATTTAGTGACATTTTATTAGGTCTTTTTACCCATATATTAAAAGAAAAATTTTTCATTTGCCTAGGTATATTTAATTCCATACTATCTGTTTCACCTACATTTTTAATAAGGCCTGATGCATGCCCTCCTGCTGCCCCTTCATTTCCAACTCCTGCAACTAACGCTATCCCTCTTATGCTAGCTATAGAAGTTAAATATCTTGAAATTAAATTATTACCATCATGACTTCCTTCGGTTGTACCAACCCCTAAATATATAACCATTGGCTTATTTATTTTTATTGAAAAATTCTTTAAATATTCTATGCCTGCTAATATTTCAGCCGAATTATATACCGGTGTATATTTAACATTATTTTCTTTTAAGCTTTTTTGATAATTTAAAGATTCAAGGAGTTTTACAACTACAAATTCACTATCATTTGCAACTCCCTGAAAGTTACCATTATACCCCCTAGCTCCAATTATCCCAGCCATTTCTGTTCCATGACCTATATCATCTTTTGATGGAACAATAGCATATGGATCCTCTTTATTTTTATAGGCATTTATTGCTTTATTTATTTCTTCATTAGAATAAATGTTACCAAGATACACAGATTCAGCTTTAACATTTTCTATACTTTGATCCCATATTTCAGCTATCCTTGATGTTCCATCTTCCCTAATAAATTCATTATTTAAATAATCAATTCCTGTATCTACAATTCCTACGAGTACACCCTTTCCTGTTAAATTCAAATATGGATTTTTCTTAATTGTTAATATTTGATCAATTGAACTTGGAGAAATATCTTGTAATACAGACATACTTCTAAAATCAATAAATTTAATTGAAGGAACATCTATTAATACTTGTTCTAAATATTCATAAGGTAATGATATAACACCTATAGTATTTGTTAATACATCCCCACAAGCATATGATAGCTTATCTATTTGACTCTTAAAATCTCCTCTATATTCAACTAAAAAATTAGGTGAATCTTCAGAATAGTACCCAGAACATAATCTTGAATTCATTTTATTTTTCTCCTATATTACTTATAGTTATTATTATGTATAAATATTAGTAAAAATTTCTTTATTAATATTATTTTTCTCTTTATCTTCTTATAATGTAAAACTTTTCTAAATATGTCCGATAATTAAATTGTATAAATTATTTTAAGAAAGGTGGTTATTTTCCATTATGAGTTTAAATATAAATTCAAATAATATAAATATAGTTAGATCTAATAATTTTAAAAGAATAGGTGAAATTAACAATAATTATGACAAAGATTTGAAAAAAAATAATGATGATAAAAAAACATCAAGTCTTAATATACAAAAACAAGATAACAATAAAAATGACTTACTTGAAAAACTTCAAAAACAAAAACAGGCTTTAAAAGAAAGAAAACAATCTTTGATTGAAACAACTATGGATCCTAAAGAAAAGAAATATAAACTTGAAGAAATAAATGAAAACCTTCAAGATATAGAAGCTCAAATTCAACAATTAAACATGAACGAAAAAGAAAAAGAAGTTCAAAAAGAGCAAGAAGAGATGTTAAAGAAAAAAGCTAAAGAAGAAGAGCTAAAAGCTAATGAAGATGAAGTGAGAGATGATATAATAATCTCTGCAAGTTTAAATGAACTTATAAAGTTCAGTCATTCTAATGATAATATTCATATGCTTAAAGATAGTAAAAATAGGCAGTTAGTTGAAAAGGGATATATTAAACATGTTACCGACTTAAATGGATATACCAATCCAAATAATTACAACGACAAACGTCTAGCTCAAATCACTAAAAGCATATCATCTTTAGAGCATAGTGTATCTAAAGAAATCAATAAAATTAATAATGCTGCTAAAAGGATACAATATAAAACTCAAATAGCTACTAAAAAACTTAACTCTAATGATGATAAAATCAACAAAGAAAAACAAGTTGTGAGTGATGATAAAGAACAAGAAAATATCAAAGACAACTTAAAACAAAATTTAGATAAAAATCTAAAAACTAAGCAAAATAAATAACTTCTAAAAACATTTAAAATTCTAACTAAAAAATAGTAGATAGCTTTATGTAAAATAAGTTATCTACTATTTTAAATTGTATAAACTATAAATCAAAATCTATTTTATCATAATTTTTATATACTTTACTTATTTCATTCCTAACTTCAGTTAAAGCAAACCCTAAAAGATTTTCACCTTTCCACGCTGTAGGATCTTCAACATTGGGATTATCTTTACTCATGCCAATTCCCCATATGTTATCATAAGGACTTGCCTCTACTAAAATTCTATCTTTTGTGTTTAATAAGAATTTCCTTAGCTCTTCATTTTGAGTAAATTTAGTATAATTTCCATTTAAAATTATTGAATATTTATACTTATTCCAAGTATCTTCATCAAAATTTTTGATTTTTCTTCCTAATGCTTTAATCTCTTTAGGATGTTTACTATTCATTATTTTTTCTTCTATTTCCTTATCATTAAAAAGCTTTGCTTTATATGACATCATATATTGCTCCATACAAAAATATTTAATATGTCCTATATTAAAATCACTTTCATACCATTGACTAAAACATGATGTTGAAATCTCACCATTCTTAGAAGGTTGGTGTCCCCAAAAGAAAGTATATTTAATTTTATTTCTTTTACTAAAATCTTCTATTAATTGCTTCCTTGAATATTCTGGCTTTCCGTTCTTGGTCCAAAATTTAATATTTTTAAACGAAGTAGAAATTTCCCACATTTTAGGCTTTTCAAACAACTCATTGTATTTATTTTTCTTTTCTTCACTTAGCTTCGAAAACCATCTATAAAATTTTTCACTATATGATTCACCATCCCCCATTCTCCAACCAATACTTCCATTTGGTATATTAGGATACTTAATCCACAACGGAGCCATTAACTTATTCATATCATAATTACTCACAATTTTCACTCTTCTTTCTTTAATATAACTTAAAATTTTCCATGCAGTCTTTCTCTTATTTCTTTTAATGAATACTCTTTGATTAATTTTCCATCTTTAAATACAACTTGTAGTAAATTATCTTTGCAGTTTTCCTGTTCTTGTATTGTTAATTCATCTTTATAAAGAATATCATCATTTTTTTTATAAACATAACACATACCTTTTTGTGACTTTTTAAAGTTTCCATTATCCGTTTTAGGATCTTTAAATATAAACTTTTCTTTTCCATTTATAATTGCGTGAGTTGCTTTTAATGCAAATCCAAATGTATCACGAGTATTATATTGATATGTGTATGATCCGATTCCAAAAGTGCAATTATTTACTGCAAAACCTTTATTCATCAACTGCTTACATATTTCTTTGCATCGCTCTACTGTAATGCTATCTCCATAAATTGTTCCTATATGAGAATTTAAAACTTTATATCCTTTTTTATTTACTTGTCCACCAAATATCTCATATAAAAGTTCAACAGTTCCCTTATATTCTGGACTGTCTTTTGGAGCATCCTTATCTCCACAAATTATCTTAACAGGATCCCCACTATCACCTCTTATAACAATTTTTCCATCCCTATTTAAAATATCAGTTTTCAATATTGGAAGAATATTGGTTATTAGATTCCAATAATCATAAGTATCTGAAACTATACTTAAAATTCCACTTGGAAATACCTCATTAATTAATCTTTTATAAGCTTTAAGTTCATCACTACCATAACTACACATTACACTATGCTCTGTTGATGGAGTACCAATACCTATAATTTCATTTTCCATATTACAATTATAATAATCTTCTAAATAAAGAATTGAAGAAATAGTAGCTGTTCCAGTAAAAGAAAGTAAGTGTCCAGCACTACTAACTTGTGCACTTTCTATTGAACTAAAACCTCTCATACTAAAATCTCCACAAGCTTTAGTTACATCACCATTCACTACTGTTAAGTTAAAATATTCTTCTACAATTTCTCTATATCTATAAGCAATGGTTGCGCTTGTCATTGGTTGCCATATATTACAACTCATAAATGTCTCTAAATAATTTACAAGCCATGCAAACTCATCATGAGTATTAGTTATTTCAATCATTGGAGTCTTTATGTTAACTCTTATCCCCTCTGAAACAGCTTTAATTTGAATAGGCAAATATCCTAAATCATGAAGCTTTTCAATATGAGTAGTATCTGCTGCCATTTCCCCCATTGTTTTTGAAATAACTCTCTTATATTCATTTACTATTTGCACCTTAGAAACACTAAAAAAATTTTCATTAAAATAGTCAATCATATATTTTTTCAAAAAAGATTGCAATCCAAACATAACAACCTTATCCATATTTTCTTTTCTAGACATTCTAGGCGTCCAATAGCTCACAAGTTTTGTCAATCCTTCTGCATAACACATATAGTGTATTGTTTTATAAAAATCAGTTAATAGTAACGGACTCATAATTTCACACTTCCTCATTTTAATTACACCTCATATTTTCTTAAATTCTTAAATTCTTAAATTCTTAAATTCTTAAATTCTTAAATTCTTAAATTCTTAAATTCTTAAATTCTTAAATTC
>NZ_JAVJAN010000070.1:0-8099 GCF_031344075.1 Clostridium aquiflavi | reverse complement strand
CTTAGGAATGCTAAAATGAGTATAGTCCCATTTTAGCTTGCTCCCAATATAAAATTGAGACAAGCAGTAAATGTGACAATACTTATTGAGAATTCTCAAAGTCCAATTACAATGCCACTTTACCTATTGCATATATCAACACACATTTAAAACAGAGCCTTTATTTAAAATAAAATTAAAAACATTTATGTTATTAATGATAAATCAAGTATGATAAAATAAAACATGGTAATAATTTATATTAAAAAGAGTATTATTTTTAAACAAATTGGAGGAAGAATATGTACAAATTAATAGCATTAGACATGGATGGAACATTACTTACAAGTGATAAAAAGGTTTCTGAAAGAAATAAACAAGCTATAAAAGCAGCTGAAAAAAAAGGTGTTAAAGTAGTTTTAGCTTCAGGAAGACCTAGTGAAGGATTAAGACAATATTTAGAAGAACTTGAATTATTAAAAGAGGATGATTATGTTCTTAGTTTTAATGGCGGAGTAGCTCAAAATGCAAAAACTGGTGAAATAATATCAAGAACTGTTTTAAAAGGGAAAGATTTAAAATATATTAATAACATAGCTAAAGAATTAAATGTGAATATACATGCATTTTCTGAAAAATTAGGATTGATAACACCTAAAATTAGCAAATATACAGAAGTTGAAGCAGAAATAAACGGAATTGGTATAAGTATTGTAGATTTTGATAACATAGATGACACTGAAAATATAATAAAAATAATGATTATAGATCCAGAAGAAGTATTAGAAGAAGCAATTAAAAAATTACCTAAAGAGGTTTATGAAAAATATAATGTGTTAAGAAGCACACCTTTCTTCTTAGAATTTATGAACAATGAAGTTGATAAAGGTGAAGGTTTAAAAAGACTTGCAGAAACTTTAGGAATAAAACAAGAAGAGGTAATAGCAATGGGAGATGCAGGAAATGACTTATCAATGGTTAAATATGCAGGTCTTGGAGTTGCTATGGAAAATGGATTTGATGAAGTTAAAGAAAATGCACAATTTATAACTAAAAGTAATGATGAAGATGGAGTAGCTTACGCAATAGAAAAATTTGTTTTATAGTCATGCTGATATTATAGTATAAAGCTTCATGGACTAAGGAATTTGCTTTATATGCGTGTTGATATATGCATAAGTAAAGTGGGCTAAGTAATTGAACTTAGGAATACTAAAAATGACTATAGTCCCATTTTAGCTTGCTCTCAATATGAAATTGAGACAAGCAATAAATGTGACAATACTCATTAACTATTCCCAAAGTCCAATTACAATGCCACTTTACCTATTTCATATATCAACACATATTTAATAATATAATTTCCTAAAGAATAAAAAATCCAACTAAAAATTAGTTGGATTTTTTTGTTATTCAATAAATTTTACACATGTTGGTGATGGAACATATTCAGTTCCTATAAATTTTAATGCTCCATTTGATTGTTGAATTGAGAAAATAGATAATGTGTTAGATAGTTCATTTCCACAGATTAAATACTTTCCAGTAGGATCTATTTGGAAGTCACGAGGACATTCGCCTTTACAATCAAATACATCAACATATTCTAATTTTCCATTATCATCATTTATATAAAATAAAGTTATAGTGTTATTTCTTATATCTGAAGTATATAAAAATTTATTGTTTTTGTGTATGTGTATAGCTGATGCTAATTTTTCTCCTTTATAATCTTTTGGAAAAATGCTAGTTACTTCAACTTTTTCAAATGGATTTTCTTTTTTTGAGTTGTATTTTAAAGTGAAAATTTCACAGCTTTTTTCTGCTAAAACATAATAAAATGGTTTTGATTTTGAATAAGTTATATGTTTAGGTGCTGAATTTTTTGGAAAAGAGTAACTTAAATGTTTTTTCGCAACCAACTTATCATTATTAAAAGTATATAACATTAAAACATCTTTTCCAGAATCAACTGATAAAATATATTTTTCATCATGTGAGAAGATAGAACAATTTATATGAGAATTTTCATCGTTTAAATCTTTTTCACAATCTTCATTATTAACAGTTACGTGAGATGTTAAAATTATTCCATCTAAAGTATTAAAAACCTTAATCTCATTTTCATTATAATTTGAAGAAATTAAAAGTTGCTTATTTTTTCTTATGCTTACATGACAAGGTTCTTTACCATCTTCAACATTATAATTAATTAAATCCACATAGTCTTTTTCTCCAAAAAATTTGAATGAAGAAACCCCAGATTGTTTTTCTATGCTACAAGTAGAATATAAAATATTTCTTTCTTTATCAATTGCTAAATAGTTAGGATCATCAATTTCATAAGCTAAATTAATTCTATCTATTTTTCCAGATGATGAATTAAAACTAAACTTATAAATTCCTTTACTATCATTATTTGTATGAGTTCCTATAAAGCCAATTATTATATCTTTATTTACTATCATAAAGTAGTGCCCCCTTTTAGTTTATATAATTATAAGTATATCATAAATAAAATATATTAAATATCCAAAAAATAGATGAAAAATATTGGGAATATTAATATATTAGTAAAATAATTACAAATAAATATCTAAGTATTAATAAAAGTATGTGTATGAAAATAAACTGAATAAAATATTATTATAAATTTAATACTTTTAAATAAATATAAATTATTAAGATTGTAATTTATTTTAATATTAAGAATTAAATATTAAATTTTTATAATTATTGATAAATATTAATTTTTTGGTATAATAATTTGTAAATAACAAAAATTTTAAAAGAATTTATAAAAGCACAAATAAGAAGGGGGGCTTTATTAGTGCCTATAAAAATTCCAACAGAATTACCAGCATTTAAAGTATTATCTAACGAGAATATTTTTGTCATGAATGATAATAGAGCTAAGACTCAAGATATAAGACCATTAAAAATTGCAATTCTTAATTTAATGCCAAAAAAAATTTTAGCAGAAAATCAATTATTGAGGCACTTATCTAATACACCATTACAAGTTGAGGTTAAGCTTATTCAAACTAAAAGTTATGTTTCACAAAATACTCCAATAGAACATTTGGAAAAGTTTTATACTTATTTTGATGATATAAGAGATGAAAAGTTTGATGGCTTAATAATAACTGGGGCACCTGTTGAGCAAATGCCATTTGAGGATATTACTTATTGGAATGAATTAACTCAAATAATGGAATGGAGTAAATCCAATGTTTTTTCAACATTGCACATATGTTGGGGAGCTCAAGCAGGATTATATTATCACTATAATATACCAAAATATAAATTAGAAAAGAAAATTTTTGGAGTATTTTCTCATTGGGTAAATGATGAAAATGCCGATTTAACAAGAGGACTTGATGATATATTTTATGCACCACATTCTAGACATACAGAAGTAAAAAAAGAAGATATAAGTAAAATTTCAGAATTGGAAATTTTATCGGAATCCAAAGAGGCGGGTATCTTTATTGTAGCTACTAAAGATAGAAGAAAAATATTCTTTATGGGTCATCCTGAGTATGATAGAAATACATTAAAAGAAGAATATATGAGAGATAGGGAAAAGGGAGATAATACAGATATACCACAAAATTATTTTGTAGATAACGATATAAATAGTACTCCTAAATTTACATGGAGAGGTAGTTCTAATATAATATTTGGTAATTGGTTAAATTATTGTGTATATCAAAATACTCCGTATAACATCAATGATATCTCTAAGTAATAAGAGCTGTGTTTTTAAACACAGCTTATTTCAATGTACCCAAAAATAAAAAATTCTATATTATACTTTTAAACATAATTTTTAACTATCACTTATCAACTTTCAACGAATAAATCGTTACTATAATAATAGTATTATTTAAGGATGTTTAAAAAAATTAATTAAATTAATAAAAAAGCTTGTTTTTTTCGGCAATTCTTTATAAAATTAAAAAAAATAATGTATTTTATCTAAAAATGTTACAAATGATAATTTTTAATGTTAGAATATAAATGATTTTAAAAGGACACATTGATAAGTATTTTCAAATGTCTAATTTATAATGTCTAATTTATAAAAAGTAAACGGAGGATTAGTGTGGAACAGAAGAGAGAGAAGTTTTCATCAAGTTTAACAGTTTTTTTAGCAACATTAAGTTCCGCTGTAGGTTTAGGTAATATATGGATGTTTCCTTATATTACAGGAGAAAATGGTGGAGCAGCATTTATTATTATATATTTAATATGTGTTGCTTTAGTAGGATTACCTGTACTTATTAGTGAATTTGTAATAGGTAGAGGTACTAGAAGAAACGTATATGGAGCAATTTCAAAGATTACAGATAAAAAGGGCTTTAAAGTTATAGGTATTTTTGCAATACTAGCAACATATTTTATGTTGTTTTTCTATACAGTAGTTGTTGGATGGGTTTATTCATATGTATTTAAAGCGGTAACAGGGGCATTAAAGGGAGTAACATTAGAATCTGCAAGTAATATATTTTATAATACAAGTGTAGGTCCTATAGCTCCAATTATTTGGCAGTTAATTGCATTATCAGTTGGTGGAATAATATTAGTTTTAGGGGTTAAGGGTGGCATTGAAAAGTTAACAAAAACCTTAATGCCTGTTTTAATTTTACTTCTTTTAGTATGTGCTTTTAGAAGTTTAACATTATCAAATGCTATAGAAGGTGTGAATTTTTTAATTAAACCTGATTTTTCAAAAGTACATATTGGAGTTGTACTTTCAGCATTAGGATTAGCATTTTTTAAGCTATCAGTTGGAAGTGGAGCAATGATTACATATAGTAGTTATTATACTGATGATAATAACTTGATTGGTACAGCAGGAAAGGTAGCAATATCAGATACTTTAGTATCATTAATAGCAGGCCTTGCTATATTTCCAGCAGTTTTTTCATTTGGATTAGAACCAAGTAGTGGTCCAGGATTATTATTTAATACAGTTCCATTAATATTTGCTAAAATGCCAGGCGGTTGGATTTTGGTAATTATGTTCTTTGCTCTTACTGCAATGGCAGCTACAATGGCGATGTTATCATTATTAGAAGTTTTAATTGCATTTTTTACAGAAGAATTAAAAATAGAAAGAAAGAGAGCAATAATATTAAATATAATAATATTATTAGGAATTGGATCCTTAGCAGCACTATCAGGTAATGCAGAAGGTGTTTTAGGTGATAAACTAATATTGGGATTATCATTTTTTGATTTATGTGATGTGCTTGTATCTAAGATATTTTTACCTATAAATGGATTGTTGATAATTTTATTAGCTGGATACTTTATAAATAAAAAGTATTTAATAGATCAATTAAGTAATAATGGAATATTAAAGAATGAAGCAATAGTAAAAGCTTTAATTTTTATTATTAAATACATAGCACCAATACTTATTATAGTAGTATTTTTAAAATCATTTATTTAAATTAAAGTCAATGCTTTAGTAGTGTTTTATAATATGCACAACTAAGCTCGACTGGTTAAATATTTAATATTAACAAAAATAAGGCTTTGATATAATTGCAAAGCCTTATTTTTTTATTCTTTAACTCTCAATTTTCATATCTTCACTCTGAACTAAAAAGCGTGGAGCATTCATTTGGTTCTACTTAATTATTCTTATTTATAGAAGAAATTAATTAAATTTTAATGTAATTACATAAATATATAATAAATACAATTTGAAATATTAGAATAGTAGGGACCCCTAGTGTAAATTTTAAATGTTTAGTTTTATGTCTGAAAGTAAACATTCCATGAAGCATACCAATAGAACCACCAATTAAGGAGATTACAATTAGAGTTTTTTCAGGAATTCGCCATTCTTTGTGTATTGCACGATTTTTATCAATAAACATAATAGAAAAACCAATGAAATTTATAAATAGTAAATATATAATAAAGATTTTAATCATAATTTTCACCTCAGTGTAAATAATATAGTATATTATTTATCTTAGCATAAGTATGAACTCAAAAAAAAGCTATTTCACAATTAAATAAAATAGCTTTTTATATAAATATCAGTTTTTATATGAATATTATAAGTTTTAATAATTGATTTAGCCTCCAAGAGTTACATCTTGATGGTTATACCAATTTAATGCATCATAAAATTCATGCTCTTTAAATGCAGGCCAATATGAGTCTATTACATAAAAATCTGAATAAACACATTGAGCCGGCAAAAAACCACTAAGTCTTCTTCTTCCACCCCATCTTATAATCAGGTCTATTCTGGAAATATCTTTAGAGTGTATATAAGGTATAATCCCCTTATGAGATGAATCATTTTCTTTTAAGATATTTAAATCCCATTCCCAACCATAGTTCATCAAAAAATTAACTTTAATTCCACCAGTTCCAAAAGTAGTTCTTTTTGAAAATGGTAATAGTTCTTTAGGAAATAATTTTGAATCTGTATTTCCTAAAACTAATATTTCACAATTCTCTTTTGTGAGTAATTTAACAGATTCAATGCAAGCGTCAGTGAAGGCTATTTTTTGCTCACTAGGTCTTTTTGTATTATCTACTGTAAATCCATAAAAAGTTACTTCAGATATACCTTCTTTTTGACACAATTTAAAAACTTCAAGGCCAGGATTTATACCGAAGGAATACCCCTTATCTTTTGTTAATCCGTTAGCTAAAGCCCAACGTCTATTTCCATCTGGAATGACGCCTATATGTTTTGGAATTCTCATTTTTTTATCTCCTAATGTAATAAAATTTTAATGTGATTTAAAAATATTAATCTATAAATATAAGTATATCCAATATAGTTAAAAATACACATATAGGTATTTAGTTATGATAAATATATATTAAAAAGTATTAGAGTATAATTAATTTATTTATTAAGATAGTATAGAAGAGTTTATTAAAAATTTTATTTATATAAAATTAACGTAAATAAATATATTTATTTCTAGGGAGGACATATATATGGCAGTTAATGCAAAAAGACAAAAGGAATTAAAAGCTTTAGGTTTTTTATTACAAAATGACAAAGAACATTTTGCAGTAAGATTTTTAGGTAGAGCAGGTAATTTTACAGTAGAGGAATTAAACAATATAAATGTTATTTCTAAAAAGTATGGTAGAGATTATTGCGGAATGACAACAAGACTTCAAATTGAAGTGCCTTGGATAAAAGATGAAGATGTAGAAAAAGTTATTGAAGAAGCAAAGAAGTTAGGTTTAAGACATGGTGGTACAGGGCAAAAATTTAGACCATTAGTATCTTGTAAAGGTACTGTATGTCTTCATGGAAATATTAATACACAAGAAATATGTAGACAATTAGAAGATAAGTATTTTGGAACAGATACCCCTCATAAATGTAAATTAGCAGTAGTTGGTTGTGCTAACAATTGTGCAAAGGCTAATATAAATGATATTGGTATTATGGGAAGAACAGTACCTGAGTTTGTTTTAGAAAAGTGTATTGGATGTGGACTATGTGTTAAGGCTTGTAGACAAAAAGCTTTAGAAGTAGTTGATAAAAAGATAATACATAATAAAGATTTATGTGTTAATTGTGGTGGATGCGTAAGAGAATGCAAATTAGGCGCAGCTGTTGCAAAAGAAAAAGGTGGAGAAATCTTTGTTGGTGGACGATTCGGTAGAGGAATGAGAATTGGAGACTCTTTAGGAAAGATATTTAAAGAAGAAGAAATAATTCCAATGGTTGATAAAATTGTTGACTACTATAGAGAAGTAGGACAACCTGGTGAAAGAATTTCTAAAGTTATGGATAGAATAGGAAAAGAAGAATTTATAAATAATGTTTTAAATAGATCATCTATTTAAAAATATCAATATTCACTTAAAATGGAGCTGAAATAATATTTATAAAGGAATTAAAAGTTCAAGTGGTAATTAATTAGACAACTTGAACTTTTTAATATATGGAAAATTATGATGTTACTTTAGAAGTAATTAATTATAATAATTGAAAAGATACATATAAAAAAGGCTAAATGGTATTTATCGTAATAATATTTTATTCTTTAGGAATTTATATTATTAAAAAATTTGTGGATAACTTTTAAAATAATGTGTTTTAAAGGTATTATGAGTAC